>JAUIJW010000200.1 GCA_030431085.1 Bacteroidia bacterium | reverse complement strand
ATACCCTTCTTTTACATCTGTTTTTTGAGCTTCCTTATCCCTTAATAATGTATAAGATTTTGAAATAAAAGGTTCAATTTTTTGAAAATCATTACCTGGACGAACCTCACTATCTGAGCTTAATAAAATGGTTTGATGTGATAATTCTGGAAAATAATTTTCTAAAAGCGTGCTTCTACTTGTTTCATCTAAAACCCCCATTACTGTATCTATCATTACTGGTGGGTCATAATCACCAAATTCGTGTAAAGCTTTTAATAATACTTGCACGACTACTTGTGTGGATGCTGTATTTAGCTGACTTAAATAAATTTCGTTACCTGCCTTATGGTAAATGCTAAAATTCAAATCTTTTAAATCCTCCGATAATTCTACTCTGTCTATTACATCTTGATAAGCAGCAAGATTCACATTTAAATCGTGCTTCATTTTATCTTCTATTTTATCCTTTTTATTTTTGAGTAATGTATTTGCAATCTCATCAAATAATGGTTGTAATTTCTTTAAAGCTTCAAATTTAGGATCTGGCTCCTCAGTTGTAGGGATATCAAATTGCTGTAGGCGTTTTGTTATTTTTTTAACGTCTTTAATCTTATCATCAATTAGGCTTTTTAAGCTTTTTATATCCGATTCATTTTCTTCATACGCTTTTATTAAAGAATAATCTTTACCTATAATTTGAGCCTTTAAATCTTCTATTTGCTTTTTTGTTTTATGCGCATTGGCAATGTCTTTATCTAATGTTTCTTTACGGTGCGTTATAGAATTGTATGGGTTTTGATAATTACCATTCGCTAATTTCTTTAAGGCTTCTACTTCGGAAGCTTGAAAATAATCATACTCTAAATCATCATTATTATCATCTAAAGATTTCAATACCCTATCTGCCAACTGACTGATAGAAACCTCTGCCAGATTATGTCCTTTTTCCGATAATACATTTACCGCTTTTACCAATACATTTTCTATAACCTCTTTATTTAGGTGAGAAAATGCATCTGCATTTGAAGACTCTCGTTCGTTTACTATTAGTGCAATATCATTTTGTAATACCTCTGATAATTTTGGAAGACTAACGTGTAACTCAAAGTTTTTAATAAACTCGTTTACATCTGTCTTGTATTGTTTTTCTTCTTGGTCTAAATTATTTAGTTCTTCCTCTAACTGCTTTACTTTATTATTTAAAGTAGATTCTTCGTTCATACCTGCTTTTAACGTATCATATAATTCTTTATTAGAAACTGAAAAATCTAACGCTTCTTTGCGCTTTCCTTTTAATTCTATAAGCCCTTCTTCCTCCTTACGTTTTTGCTCTACTAATTCTAAATACTCTTTTTTCTCATTTTCTAAATCGAGTGTTTGTGCTGTATAATCTTGAGTTAAGCTTTCTGCTGCTTTTGCAAAAGATAAATACCTATTGAAGCCCATAACATTTTCGATGTTTTCACGAATAACTCGATTTAGGCGGTCTTCTTTTAAGAGGCTCCCTGCCTCCATAGCATCAAATAAAAAATAACGACTCAATTCTTCGGGAAGATTCCCTTTTATGATTTTATTTACTTGTGCTTCTTGCTCTGCTCTTTGCGCAGTAGGTGTGGCTGTACCATACTGAAATATAGAGCCATTCATATTTAACTTTACACTTTCTACAGGTTTTTTGGCAGTATTAAGCATATAGGTTCTTGTAAGCACATAGGACTGTTCTTGGTTGAGTACTCTGCCTGAAAACAATAACTCTAACTCTATTTTTTCTTCTACTTTACCTAAAGCACCTGCATTTAGCAGCTCTATAAAATCTCTTTCGTTCTTGATATTTAGACCATATAATGCGCCATAAATAGCATCGAAAAACGTGGTTTTACCACCACCATTTGCACCTCCTATTAAAACAATTGGTTTGTCTGGGTCTGTTTCTAGATTTATATCGAGTTCTAGATATGTTTTAAAATTTTTAGCTCTTATTTTTTTTATAAGCATAACTATTTAATTTTTTGAAGGGCTTTTTCCATCAATTTCTTTAATGCCTTTTCGTCTAAGTCCTCGTTTTTAATCTTTTTTTCGTGATAGCTTTTTAGTAGATACTCTTTTAACCATTCTGGGTCTATCTCGTATTTTGCGCAAATGGTTTCAATGGTTGCCATATCGTCTTTACGAATACCATAGTGTATAAATAATGAATCTAGTCCTTTATTACTCATATTTCTGCAATTTTAAGTTAGTAAGGATGGGTCGAATGCTATCCATCCTGTTGTATCGTTAGCTTTTTCTATTAAATTATCGGCATATTTCCATACGCTGTAATCTGACTTGCTACGTGGCACAATAACACCACCTATTAATGGTTTTTCTGTAGTAGATTTTTCTTTTAAATAATTAAATAAGGCATTATGCTTTCTTGTAAAATTTGGGTCTGAATCCAACGTTTTTGTATCAAACAAGGCAATGGTTCCGTTTTTCAATTTGATAACAAAATCTACATAAAACCCACGTGTTACACCATTTACATCTTCATAAGTTACCGCAAAATCTTCTTTGTTTTTATCTCCGTTTTTATACCACCATTCTAAATGTGGTTTGTGTTGCTCTAAAAAACTTACAAATTCACGTTCTGGTCTACTAGCACTCGTATATTCATAAAAAGGCTCTAAAGCGTGCTGTTCTACTTCTCTTAATTGGTAATATTCATTAAAAATACGCTCTGCAGGCACATCCCATTGGGTATGCTCTACACGTTTGGACATTTGAGCCGCTTTTTGCTGTAATAATGCTTCGTGTTTTTCTAAAGCTTGGTCTATTAGCTCAACAAATTTAGGCTTATGATTTTCAAATAAGATGACCTTAATGGCTCTAAATTCATCCATTAATACATAATCTTCAAATAACATTTTTAAACCTAATTCTAATACTGGTGTAGAATCTGCTTTGGCATAACCACCTACGTGGTCTCTGCAAAATTGACGAAACAATATGTTTAATTCATTAGTCGTTTTAGCAAACTTCTCTTTGTTTTCTACACGTGTAGCACCTTCTACAATTGCTAATTCTACATCTTTAGGGATAGGAATTTCTATTTGGTCTACATCTAATTCTATAAATTTAGAAGCCAATTGGTTTTTATTGTATTCCTCAATAGTTAAACCTTTAGTTTCGGTAGCATCTCTAGTTAAACCAAAATATTCTTCTGCTGCTAAGTATAAGCATTTGCGAAATTTTGAACCTAAACGATTACGTGTTAAACGTGTATTTACAAAAGTTGAATCTAATGCTAAGGGTTGATAATTCTCTATACGTGTTGCTCTATTTTGTACTATATAATCAATATCTTCCTGTACAATATGAATTACATCTTTACTTAAATTGGTATAAACATATCCATTATTTAGAATAGGTTTTACATAATGTTTTTGTTCTGGCATTCGCAAAATTCTACCTACGGTTTGTATCCCAAAATGCTCTTGTTTTATTTCTCTAAATATTAATAATACTGCTGCACGTGGACAATCCCAACCTAATGCTATAGCTTGTTTAAATAACAATACATCTGTAAAGGAATCTGCATCTTCAATAGCTTCTAAATTTGATTTTTCATTACTTAACCAAACTGCTAAACGGTGGTTTTGTGTAGTAATATCTTTTGCTTTTAAATAGGTTTCTACCTCCTCTATAATTTGATTATCTAAGGCCGATTCTTTTTTAGTTTCATTTGGTAATTGTATCAACAATAAAGGGTTGATGTTTGTACCTTGCTCTTTATAGGCTTGTGCAAGTTGGTTACGTTTTTTTAAGGCTTCATCTAGTAAAACTTGATTTAACGAACGCCCTTGCTGGTTATGATGGTCTAAAGCAGGATTTAATACTACATTCTTTTTAATCATTTCTGCTTCTATTACCTCGTC
>JAUIJW010000014.1 GCA_030431085.1 Bacteroidia bacterium | reverse complement strand
TAAGATAATTTTATTCATTCAGTTATTTATTTAAAAAAATAAAACTAAACATTTTCTTTAAGAAATAATTTCTTTTTTAGAAGTATGACAGCTTATCTACGAAAAAAATAGGGTTGTTTTCGCTAAAGTTATTTATAGCTTTAGAAAATTCTCCAGATTTGAGCGACCAAAAACGTAACCACAAAACCCAATACAATTGGCATTACTGTTGCTACCACAGTCCATTTAAAACTTTTGGTTTCTTTGTAAATGGTATAAATAGTGGTGCTACATGGGTTATGCAACAGGCTAAATAGCATCAAATTAATGGCCGTTAAAAGAGTCCACCCCCCAGCCTTCAATAAGTCGCCCGTAGCAGAAATAGAGTCTAATTCAAACATCACTCCAGCACCTTCTCCTCCAGAAATACCTGTTACTAAAACGGTTAACATTAATATTGTAGGAATTACAATTTCATTGGCAGGAATGGCAACAATATAGGCTAAAAGAATCACTCCATTTAAACCAATTAAAAAACCGAAACCATCCATATAATCAATCAACCAATAAGCAATGCTTTGTCCACTAATTTCAACATTTGAAATAAGCCAGATTACAGCCCCAGCCGGTGCTGCGAATACCATGGCCCTCCATAAAACAATCAAAGTTCTATCGATTAGTGAAGTATATATGGTTTTCCAAAATCTAGGGGGTCTGTACGGTGGTAATTCTAAATGAAATGTAGAGACTTCTCCACGTAATAATGTTTTTGACAATAACCAAGAACTCGCAAACATAAAAGCCATCCCTAGTATAGCAATTCCAATCACCGCCCCAACAGAGACTATACCCGACAAATACTCTGGCACCACGGCACCAATAAAAATAGTAGCAATTAAGATTTGTGTGGGCCATCTACCGTTACAAATCGAAAAATTATTAGTAATTATAGCAATAAGTCTTTCTCTTGGACTATCTATAATTCTCGTGGCCACCACACCAGCAGCATTACATCCAAATCCCATACTCATGGTTAAGGCTTGTTTGCCATGTGCCCCAGATTTCTTAAATAGGTAATCTAAATTAAATGCTACTCGAGGTAGGTAACCAAAATCTTCTAATAGTGTAAATAAAGGAAAAAAAATGGCCATTGGCGGTAACATTACGGCAATAACCCAGGCCAGCGCCAAGTATACTCCATCAATTAGAAAACCGCTTAACCAACTTGGCAATTCAATTGCAGCAGCACCATTTTTAAGCATTGGGTGAATGGTGTCTAACAACAATTCGCCTAGCATTGCAGATGGGTAATTAGCGCCAATGATGGTAATCCACAGTACCAATGCTAGAATTAAAAACATTATTGGAAAACCCCAGATTTTACTAGTGACGATTTGGTCTAGTTGAGCATCAAATTGTTTGTTTCTTGATTGCTGATCTTTAACTACTGTTTTCTTGACAATTTCTGCTGCATCGGCATAAATACCTTCGGCGAGACTGTCGTGAAAATCTTCTCCAATTTCCCAACGCAAATCATTAGACAAAGCTATGATATGCTCCACAACATCATTTTTTACCGTTTTCATATTACAAAAATTGTCCTGTTTTTAGCCCTTCCATAATTTGAACATCTCCTTCCAGAAGTCTAAAGGCTAACCATCGACTGTTAGGAATTTTTGGATATTCTTTTTTTATTTCTTCACTTAATTTTTCTACAGCCTTTTGAATTTTTTTTGGTACATTTTTAATTCTGTGAGGCTTACACACTATATCTCCATTGGCGACCTGAGCAATAGTTTGAATAAGTTCTGGTATGCCTTGATTAAATCTAGCACTGGTTGGCACTACAGGAATCCCTAGCTGTTTGGCCAAAGCTCTTTGATCTATCTCAATATTATTTCTTTGGGCTTCATCCATTAAATTAAGACATAATACTGCCTTATCTGTAATTTCTAAAATTTGCAACACCAAATTCAAATTGCGTTCTAAACGGCTGGCATCAACTACAATAACCGTAACATCTGGCTTACCAAACAATATAAAGTTTCGGGCTACTTCTTCATCTTCTGAAGTAGATAGTAATGAATATGTACCAGGCAAGTCTACCAATTTGTACTTTTTACTCTCTAAAGCAAAAGCTCCTTCTGCTCTTGTAACCGTTTTGCCTGGCCAATTGCCAGTATGCTGTCGTAATCCTGTTAGTGCATTAAAAACAGTACTTTTACCGGTATTAGGATTTCCGGCTAGAGCAATAACAAAATCAGTATGATCAACTTGAACACCTAACTTCTCTAATCCTTCTGCATTATAATGCACACATGTTTCACATGCATTCTGTACTTTAGTTGCTGTCATGTTTCTTTTCAATTAATATTTTAGAGGCTTGATCATCTCTTAGAGCAATGCTAGTCCCTTTTATGAGATATGCTTTGGGGTTTTTTAATGGGCTCAACATATCAATCCTAATATCTGCACCTTTCACAAAACCCAGATCCAACAATCGCCTTCTATTTTCACCTCGGCATTCTTTAGAGATACCTATAACTTTTGCACTTTCTTGTAGTCTTAAACTCGACAACCTTGCCAGAGCGGCTTCTTCTACATCGTCTTTCTCTAAAGCCAATACCGTAATATTGGCCGCTACTATTGGAGCTAATTTAAATTCTTCTCCTTCAGCATGAAATACGATTCTTCTTTTATTATGTTCTACAACTCTAATCTGAGAGCCTATATGTATATTCTCTGCCAATATCTGTTGATAAATAATATCTGGCTCATCCTCTATATGAATAATTCTTGCTACCGTATTTACACTTACCGAAGCCAGAGACACACCATCTACCTGAGCCATTCTACCTGTTCTAGAGGGTATGGGGTCTCCATGTGGATCATATAAAGGGTTGCCCAGTTGATTGGCCAAATGGTTAACCGCCTCCAAATCTAGTTTATGTTCCATTGCCTCTGCTCGATCATGCCATTCTTTTTTATCATATCCCGTACGTTCTGCCAAGTATTTCTCCCATAAACGATGGACTCTTACAATCCTTAACGCATAGTCTCTACCTGATTGAGTTAGTTTCAAATTATCACCATCCATCGACAAAAGTTCACTATCAACCATTTCTTTCAGCACTTCTAATAGTTTTTTGTCGCTAATCTGAAGTGATCCAGATAAGTTGTTTACTGTAATGTCGTTGGCCAATAATTCATGATGATACAGTTTTTTTAACACGTCCTCTATGATTGTTTTTTTACTGTTATCATAACTTTGTTTGATGATCCAATACCAGCCTTTTCTAGGCCTAAAGCATAAATAAGCTAATCCCGCCAAGCAGAAAAAAATACCAAGTGCTATGTATGGATTGTAAGTCATTTTTTCTTAGGTTGTAAAAATAAATTATTAGCTACATGTTTTGATACAGACAAACGATGGGTTTTTGTTTCAATATGTATAGACTCATCATAAGGTTCAATATCTACCACTTTAATTTTATCTCCCAAAGACAGGTTTTTTTTGTCTAAATACTGTAGAAATGCTTTTGAAGAATCTCTTACCCCTTTAAGAATACCACTCTGCCCTACTTTCATTTTAAGCATACTTAAACCCTTTTCATGGACCACAGTACCATTTCTATCGGGAATAGGGTCTCCATGTGGATCTGTTTTAGGAAATCCTAAAAACGCATCCAAACTATTGATCAATTCCTCAGATTGAATATGTTCTAATTGCTCGGCGATATCATGTACTTTATCCCATTTAAATTTCAATTTCTTTACTAAAAAAAGCTCCCATAAGCGGTGTTTTCTTATCACTTTTAAAGCCTCCTTAGCGCCATCTACCGTTAAATAAGCTCCTTTATATCTTTCGTACACCACCAATTTTTTAGCATCTAATTTTTTCAGCATATCTGTTACCGAAGACGCCTTCGTTTGCATTTTTTTTGCAATGTTGTTTGTAGAGATAAACCCTATTTTTTCTTTTTCTAAAGTGTAAATTGCTTTAAGATAATTTTCTTCGGCCTGAGAATACATAACTTAATTTTTTACAAAGGTAAATATATTTTTAGACAAACCTAAAAATTAAAGCTAAATAGATTCGAAGAATACACTTATATTTGCCAAAACTTATATCGTTGAACAAACAAACTATCGCCGCCCTTTATCAGCGTCTAAATAAAGTAAAGGGTATTTTAGAGTTACTTCACCAAAAAGAAGATCAAATAGAAATTTCTAATTTGGTAGGCTCTTCTTTATCTTTTATCTTAGCCAATATATTTACTCAAAGTGAACGCCCATTACTGTTGCTTTGCAACGATAAAGAACAAGCGGCCTATCACTTAAATGATCTCGAACGTATTATTTCGTCTAGCCAAACACGTCAAGACGTACTATTTTACCCAGGATCTTACCGTAGAGCATATCAAATAGATCATACAGATAATGCTAATATTTTATTAAGAGCTGAGGTTTTAAATCGTATCAATTCTCAAAAAAAACCAGCCTTCATAGTTAGTTATCCAGAAGCGCTTTTTGAACAGGTAATTACCAAGAGTGAACTTACTAAAAATACGCTTAAAGTTAATACGGGCGATCAATTATCTCTTGACTTCATTAATGAGATGCTTCATGATTACCATTTTAAACGGGTAGATTTTGTCTCAGAACCTGGTGACTTTGCCGTACGTGGTGGCATTATTGATGTTTTTTCTTTCTCTAATGATTTACCTTATCGGATTGAATTTTTTGGGGATGAAATAGATAGCATTAGAACTTTTGATGTAGAATCGCAACTCTCTGTTAGTATTTTACAGAAAATAAACATAATGCCTAATGTTGAAAACAAAAAAACTGAAGAAAAAAGAGATTCTTTTCTTCAATACATATCCTCTAAAACAATTATTGTTACCCAAGACTTAGGCCAATTAAAATATCAACTAGATCAACTTTACCAAAAAGCCGAAGATGCCTTTAAAACAGTAAAAGGTGAAATAAAAATGGGGCAACCCAATGAGCTATTTTGTCATGGTGATTTAATTATTAATCAGCTAAAAAGATTCCAAACCATTAAAGTCAATCATAGTTCGTCTAAAGGTACCGTGTTTAATACTTTACCTCAACCTTCTTTCAATAAGCAGTTCGAACTTTTAATTGAGCATTTAGAAGAGAATACAGTCAAGCAAATAGACAATTACCTGTTTTGTGATAGTGAAAAGCAAGCCAAGCGATTTGAAGATATTTTTAATGATATAGGCAAAGAGGTAAAATATCAAACTATTGTTACACCTCTTTACCAAGGTTTTATCGACTTAGACTTAAAAATAGCCTGCTATACAGATCATCAAATTTTTGAACGTTATCATAAATTTAATCTAAAAAGTGGTTTTACTAAAAAACAAGCGCTAAGCCTCAAAGAATTAACCAACTTAGAAATTGGTGATTTTGTAACACACATCGATCATGGTATTGGTAAATTTGGTGGTTTACAAAAAATCGATGTTGAGGGTAAAAAACAAGAGGCCATTAAACTAATTTATGGCGAAAGAGATGTGTTATACATCAGCATCCATGCCTTGCATAAAATTACCAAATACAATGGTAAAGATGGCAAACCTCCCAAAGTTCACAAATTAGGTTCTAAAGTTTGGAAAACACTTAAGCAAAAAACAAAGTCTAAAGTAAAGCATATTGCCTATAACTTAATTAAGTTATATGCTAAACGTAAAATGCAAAAAGGATTTGCCTATCATCCCGATAGTTATTTGCAACATGAACTTGAAGCTAGTTTTATTTTCGAAGATACCCCAGATCAACTCACGACCACCCAAAGTGTAAAACAGGATATGGAAAGTGAGCAACCCATGGATAGACTTGTTTGTGGTGATGTAGGTTTTGGTAAAACAGAGATTGCCATAAGAGCTGCCTTTAAAGCAGTAGATAACGGTAAGCAGGTTGTAATTTTAGTACCCACTACCATTCTAGCCTTTCAACATTTTAGAACATTTAAAGAACGACTGAACGATTTTCCTGTAAAAGTAGACTACCTCAACAGGTTTAGAACTTCTAAACAAAAGAATGAAATTCTAAAACAACTTGAATCTGGCGAAATTGATATCATCATCGGAACTCATCAATTGGTAAATAAATCTGTGGCCTATAAAGATCTTGGGTTACTTATTGTTGATGAAGAGCAAAAATTTGGTGTTGCTGTTAAAGACAAATTAAAAACTTTAAAAGAAAACATAGATACTTTAACACTTACAGCAACCCCAATACCAAGAACATTACAGTTCTCATTGATGGCGGCAAGAGATTTATCGGTTATTAAAACGCCACCGCCTAATAGGCACCCTATAGAAACACAAGTGATCCGCTTTAATGAAGAAACCATTAGAGATGCCATTCGTTATGAAATTTCTAGAGGAGGGCAGATCTTCTTTATCCACAACAGAATTGAAAACCTTAAAGAGGTGGCGGGCATGATACAGCGCCTAGTACCAGATGCTAAAATTGGAATTGGTCATGGACAAATGGAAGGTAAAAAATTAGAAGAAATTATGCTCAATTTCATCAATAATGAGTTCGATGTACTCGTAGCCACAACCATTATTGAAAGTGGATTAGACGTGCCTAATGCCAACACCATATTTATTAATAATGCCAATAATTTTGGTTTAAGTGATTTACACCAAATGCGTGGGCGTGTAGGTAGATCAAACAAAAAAGCATTTTGCTATTTCATTACTCCTCCCTATCATATGATGACCGATGATGCCCGTAAACGCCTGCAAGCACTTGAATTACACTCTGAGTTAGGTAGTGGATTTCAAATTGCCATGAAAGATTTAGAAATTAGAGGCGCTGGCGATTTACTAGGAGGTGAGCAGAGTGGTTTTATTAACGATATAGGTTTTGAAACCTATCAAAAAATACTTAATGAAGCCATCGAAGAGTTAAAAGAAAATGAATTTAAAACACTATATGCCAACGAAAGTCAACAGCCTAAACCTTTTGTAAAAGAAGTTCAAATCGATACAGATTTTGAAATACTATTTCCAGATAATTATGTTAATAGTATTACTGAGCGGCTTAATTTGTACAAAGAACTAGGCGAGTTAGACACAGAAGAACAGCTGCAAGATTTTGCTAAAAAACTGGAAGATCGATTTGGAAAAATCCCTGCACAAGCAGAAAATTTACTCCATAGTGTACGAATAAAATGGTTAGCCAAAAGTTTAGGACTTGAAAGAATTATTCTAAAACATAAAAGAATGGTGGGGTATTTTGTATCCGATCAAAGTAGTGATTTTTATCAAAGTCCAACCTTTACCAATATTTTAAAATACGTACAAACACATAGTAAAGAATGTGTTATGAAAGAAAAAGAAACAAAAAAAGGTTTGCGCTTGCTTATTACTTTCATTAGAATAGATACGGTAAAAAAAGCATTAGATACTTTGCAAAACATATAGTTGATTTCTTGTTAATAAATTGGTGATTATTTATAGGGCTTGTCCTATTACCAAGACATTTTTTTTGTACTTTTTTAAAGAAGTTCCAGCAGATCATACACACATCTCAAAGAGCTTTTTCTATTTTAAATAGATTGTCTTACCAAAAAAATATTGTATGAAAAAAAACGCTACCCAAAAAATTTATGTACTAGATACCTCTGTACTATTATTCGATCATGATGCCATTACTAATTTTGAAGATAATGATGTAGCTATACCTATTACAGTTTTAGAAGAGCTTGATCAATTTAAAATTGGTAACGAGACCAAAAATTTTGAAGCTAGGGAAGTCATTCGGTTTCTAGACAAACTCTCTGGTAAAGATGGCTTAAACCGATGGATTAGTTTAGGTGACGACAAGGGCCATCTAAAAGTAATCATGAACACCATCAAGCCAAATAAAAATGACGCTGAAGAGATTTATGGTAGTAGAAAAAACGATCATCGTATTATCAATACAGCAATTTCACTACAAAATGAAATAAAAAAAGCTACAGTAGTACTAGTTACCAAAGATATTAACTTAAGATTAAAAGCTAAAGCGATTGGGTTAATCTCTGAAGATTACGAAACTGGCAAGGTTAAAAACATTAAAAAGTTTACGGATGGTCTTCCAGTCATTAATGATATTGATGCCGAAATTATTCAGAACATCTACCAAAAAAACCACATCCATGAAAATGGTATTTTAGGCTCTAAAAAAATTACCAATGGCTATTATGTTTTAAACAATTGTACTAATTCTGTACTGGCTCGGTATAATGGTGAAACCGATCATATAGAAAAAGTAGAAAAAAAATATGTCTTTGGTATTAAACCACGTAATGCAGAACAAACTTTCGGACTTAATGCTCTGTTAAATGATGACATTAAACTCATCGCCCTTGAAGGTGTGGCGGGTACTGGTAAAACGCTTTTAGCTTTAGCCTCTGCCTTAGAACAAAAAAATAAATTTGATCAAATTATTTTAGCTCGTCCTATTATTCCGCTAAGTAACAGAGAAATTGGATTTTTACCTGGTAGTGCAGAAGATAAAATTTCGCCTTATATGCAACCTTTATGGGATAATTTAGCATTTATCAAAAATCAATTTAAAGCCAATGAAAGAAAGAGCAAAATCTTACAGGAATTAGAAGATTCTGGTATGCTTACAATTACTGCTTTAGCTTTTATTCGAGGAAGAAGTTTAACCAACACTATGTTTATTATTGATGAAGCTCAAAATTTAACTCCCCACGAAATTAAAACAATTATAACCAGAGCGGGTGAAGGTACAAAAGTTATTTTCACTGGAGATATTAATCAAATTGACACGCCTTACATGGATGAACATAGTAACGGATTAACTTATTTAATCGATCGCTTAAAAGGAAATACTTTATTTTCTCATATCAAATTAGAAAAAGGTGAGCGCTCTGAGCTGGCAAATTTAGCCAACGACATGCTTTAAAACTTTAAGACCTATCTTGACAGAAAAGGGAAGTGATTTAAAAACAAAATCTTCCCTTTTTTTATGTTTTATTGTTACAAAAACGAAACATGGTCGTTATCATAAAAAGACATACCATGAAACACCTATTCTATATTCTCGCCATTTTTATATTTAGTTCTTGCGCTACCCACAACTCATTCAATACGTTTTATCAAAAATATCAATCCGAATCTGATTTGTCATTTGGGATGAATGCCGCTATTGTAAGATCATTTTTAGACGATGACGATATGGATGATATTGAACCTTTGTTAAAAAAAGCCAAACACGTTAGAATATTAGTGTTTGATCATAATGCTTCGTCTATTAATCAAAAGTTTAATCAATTTATTAAGCATTCTTCTTTTGATAAGCTTGTAAAGCTAAAAGACGATTCAGATCATATTAGTTTATATAGTCTAGAGCAAAAAGATAAGATTAAAGAAATTGTGGTACAAGTTGGCACCGATGATGAATTAATTCTCTTAGGTTTAAAAACCAATCTTACTCAAAACGACATTGATAAAATGATGCAAGACACTAGTATTAGTTTAAACTAAAAAGCAAATGCTCGTAAAGGTTTTTCATGTATTTTTGAAAAAAATTCAGACATGCTACGTAAGCTTTTTTACCTAATTTTATTATTGCCCTTTTATCTTCACAGCCAACATCACGTTAGTGGTAAAATTGATTCAGATCAAAATTACACGTGGATTTTACTATATAAAATAGATAACGGCAAGCCTATTTACTTAAAAAATGGAGAAGTAAAAAACAATGAGTTTAAAATAGAATTAAACGAAGAACAAATTCCTGGTATCTACCGTTTGTACTATCACCTTGAACAAGATTTATTTATTGAATTTCTTTACAACAAAGAAGATATTGCCTTAAGATTTAAGCCTGAATCGCCATTAAACACTTTAGTATTTGCAGCATCAAAAGAAAATACTCTTTACCAAGAATTTTATACGCAAACTGCTCAACAACAAAATGTTTTAGACTCTTTACAAGTACAAGTCTTTAAGACCCCCTCATTAAAAACAAAATTAGATCCTATATACAAAGATCATTTCAAACAAATTAATCGAATTCAACAAGCTTATTTAGAAGAATCAAAAGGCATGTTAGCTCAACATCTCATTAAAGTTGATCAATCTGTTTTACCTCAAGAACTCATTAGCGATCCTGAGCAGTACCTCAACTTTATTAAAAGTCGCTTTTATCAATCTATAGACTTTCAAGATCCTATTCTAATAAATTCTACCTATTTATCAGATAAAATCATTGATTATATATTTTACCTCAACCAAAGTAGAGATCCAGAAGCCCTCCGTCAAATGCATCAACAATCTATTGATTTAAGTTTAGAAAAAATTAAGGGGCACGAAAAATTTAAAAAAAATATCATTGAACAAATTATTGATGAATATATCACACTGCAGGACGGAGATATGGTTGCCTATATGATTGATCATTATTACAAACAACTACCCACTCAGCTTTATGATGAAGCCTATGTGAAAGACGCATTAATACAGATTAAGACTTCTATCGGCCAACAAGCACCAGACATTACATGGACTCAAAACGGGGAAGAAAAATCACTTTACAATCTTCATGATACAGATTATTATACCGTAGTGTTTTTTAGCTCTACTTGCGATCATTGTAGAGAAGAAATTCCTAAATTGTATAACTTCATCAAAGATTCTAAAAATATGAAAGTAATTGCCATAGGTTTAGAAGATACCCAAAAAAGTTGGGAAGAAATGGTTAAAGATATGCCCAATTTTACCCATATCTTAGATCTTAATAAGTGGGAGAGCTCTAGAGTAACAGACTATGGTATTTATGGAATTCCGAGCTATTTTGTATTAGACAAAGACAAAAATATTATTGCCAAACCAGAAGATTTCGAAAGCTACAAAAGGCTATTTCAGTCTTCTGAATAAAATTGATTTTGATGCTCAATCGCAAACTTTTTCAATGTTGCTGTTATTTCTGGTTGCTCTAAAATTACATTTTTATCCTCTTTAGGGTTTTTGTTTAAATTAAATAACGACAAGTCTATTTCTTTAGTTTCGTATGCGCCAGGAAGACCATCTTTACCTGCCTTTTCTAAACGGCGATAAGAGTGATTGAGATGCAGTTTCCATTCCCCATCAGAAGTCATTATACTCTCAAAATTTTTACCTGTTGAAAAAGCGTAATATGCATTTGGGTTCTCTGTTGACTCACCTAAAATCCAACTCGTAACATCTTTACCATCAATTTCTAAATCAGACACATCAACATTTGCCCATTTAGCGAGTGTAGGCAATAAATCTATAGACATAAAAGCTTTATTAGAAGACATATCGGCTTCTAGCTTTTTAGGATATTTAATAATACAAGCAGATCTAGTACCACCTTCAAAGGAAGTAGATTTAGCTTCTCTAAATGGCGTAACACCCGCATGGTTACCATAGGCCACCCAAGGGCCGTTATCAGACGTAAAGACAACTACGGTATTATCATCTAAACCATTGCTTTTTAATGCTTTTGTAATTTGCCCCACAGACCAATCCAACTCTAACAACACATCGGCATAAAGGCCTTTACCCGACTTGCCTTCAAATGCTTCACTAGCAAAAATAGGTACGTGCGGCATAGAATGAGGCACATATAGCAAAAATGGTTTCTCTTTATGACTATTGATGAAATCAACAACATGTTCTGTATACCATTTGGTAAGTTGCTTTTGTTCTTTATAGCTCACATCTTCAATGGTTACCTTGCCATTTTCCCAAAATTGAATTGGAAATTTACCCCAATATTCTGGGTTTTCTGGATGATGTTTCCACATGTCATTAGAATACATTAAACCACAAGTTTCATCAAAGCCTCTGGCATGTGGCCTAGTATCTGGTTGATCGCCGCAATGCCATTTACCAAATAAAGCGGTTGTATAGCCTGCCTTTTTAAAAACTTCTCCCATGGTTGGGAAACTTGTCTCTAGTCCTCTTTCTTTGGGGCCATGCGCTCCAAAAACTTTAGTTCTACCAGGATAGCAACCAGTAAGTAAGGCTGCACGCGACGCTGAACAAATAGCCTGAGGCACATGAAAATTTGTAAATGTAACTCCTTCTTGAGCTAGTTGTGCCACATGAGGTGTTTTTAAATCTCCATCACCAAAGGGTTGAAAATCTCCATAACCAGAATCGTCTAAGAAAATTATCACTACATTAGGAGGACTTGCAGATTTAACTTCTGCTCCTAAATGTTCTTGGTTAGACTGTTTGGTGCTTGATTTACAAAAATTAAACAGCAACATAGCCATCACGGCCATACTGAAATAGAAAATTTTGTTCAATTTAAAAATGGTAAAACGCATCTTTTAAATGATTAATGGTGGTTTCTTTTTTATTCTTGATTACGGCAACAATATCAAAGCGAACTTCAACATCTAAGTTATTTTCTAATACATACGCATTGACGGCTTCGACTAACAGCTTAATTTTTTTGGTATTGACAGCTTCTTGCGGCGTACCAAAAACAGCATTAGTTCTTGTTTTAACTTCTACAATCGCCAATACATTATCTTTCATCGAAATAATATCTATCTCCGCTTTTTTATAACGCCAATTCACTTCTACAATCTTATAACCATGCTTTTGAAGGTAATTTACTGCCAATGCTTCTCCTTCCTGCCCTAAAAGATTGTGCTGTGCCATACAACGGTTATCTGAATGATATTTTTGTCTTTCTCTGGTTAACTTTCATATCAATATAATCACCTAATATTAAAGCTCTATTATCTTCAATATGACCAGCAGGAAAGTTAAAAACCACAGGAAAATCATATCCTTCAACCGCCTCTAGCATAATTTCTTCTAGAGTTTTTCCAAAAGAATTACCTTCATTCTTCTTCAATCTAAAATCACCAACAATCAGCCCCTTACAGCCTTCAAAATAATTGGCTCTTTTTAAACTAATCATCATTCTATCTATATGATATAAGGCCTCCCCTACATCTTCAATAAAAAGAATTTTCCCATCCATATTTAAAGAAGTTTCAGATTGCAACATACTATACACTATCGATAGATTGCCACCAACCAGTTGCCCGGTGGCTTCGCCTTCTCTATTGTGAGCACTAGAATCTATTTTATATTTTAAATTTTTACCAAACAACGCCTTATGCAACGTAACAATAGATTCTTTTTGAATAGGATCTTCTAAATCTAGTGTAAGGGGCATTTGACCGTGAATGGTTTGATATCCAAGCTCGTGAATTTTATTGTGTAATACAGTAATGTCTGAATAACCAATGACCCATTTAGGATGTTCTAAAAACTGATCAAAATTTAATTGATCAACTATTCTAATCGCTCCGTATCCACCTCTAGCAGCCCAAATGGCTTTGATACTAGGGTTGTCTAACGCTTTTTGCAAATCGTCTCTTCTTTGCTCATCTGTACCCGCAAAAGTGTGATCTTGAGCCATCAAATGGTTTCCAAAAAAAACTACTAACCCCCAATGATTTGCCAAATCTATACCTGCATCAACAGATTTTTTATCTTTAATTCTACCGGCAGGTGATAAAATCATAATCGTATCCCCTTTTTTCAAATGAGGTGGTCTCACTAAATCTCTGGTAATGGCTACCGCACTTCCTTCTTGAGAATAAAGACTTTCAACACAAAAAAATATACAGGTAACAAGTAAAAATAAACAGAATTTGTTGGAGTTCATAAACTAAGGTTTTCGTAAAAATAGCAAATAATATGTAAGGTTAGCTATGGATAAACCAAGATATTATTATTTAGATTTACAAATGTCATGTTTACCCTTTTTGTTACTTTTGTAACCTTTAAAATTATTGTCATGCAACATCCTAAAAGATTTACCATAACTGCTGCTTTGCCATATACCAATGGCCCCGTTCATATAGGACATTTAGCAGGAGTTTATATTCCGGCAGATATTTATGCGCGCTACCAAAGACTTAATGAAAAAGATGTGTTATTTGTTTGTGGTTCTGATGAGCATGGCGTACCAATTACCATCAAGGCCAAAAAAGAAGGTATAAGTCCGCAAGAAGTGGTAGATAAATACCATGACCTTATTAAAACTTCATTTAATAAGTTTGGCATTAGTTTCGATAATTATTCGAGAACTTCTGCCCCAATTCATCATCAAACGGCTTCAGATTTTTTTATCCAACTATACAACAATAATAAATTTGAAGAAGAAACAACACAACAATTGTATGATGCCGAAGCCAATCAATTTCTAGCAGATCGCTTTGTTGTAGGTACCTGCCCAAAATGCGGATTTGAAGAAAGTTATGGCGATCAATGCGAAAATTGTGGTACCAGCCATAATGCCACAGATTTAATTAACCCTAAATCGGCCATTACGGGCAATACCCCAACATTAAAAGAAACCAAACATTGGTATTTACCCTTAAATGAATATGAGGCCTGGCTGAAAGAGTGGATCCTAAAAGAGCACAAAAATGATTGGAAATCTAATGTGCTTGGGCAAGTAAAATCTTGGACTGACGATGGCCTAAAACCAAGAGCTGTAACCCGAGACTTAGATTGGGGGATACCGGTGCCCGTAACTGGTGGTGAAGGAAAGGTACTTTATGTATGGTTTGATGCTCCCATCGGTTATATTTCTTCAACCAAAGAATGGGCGAAAAATAACAACCAAGCCTGGGAACCTTACTGGAAAGATGAAAATACTAAAATGTTACATTTTATTGGTAAAGACAATATTGTTTTCCATTGCATCATTTTTCCGAGTATGCTTAAAGCCCATGGCGATTATATTTTGCCAGAAAATGTTCCTGCCAATGAGTTTTTAAACCTTGAAGGCAACAAAATATCTACCTCTAAAAATTGGGCTGTTTGGTTGCATGAATATTTAGACGAGTTTCCTGAAAAACAAGACGTTTTGCGTTATGTTTTAACGGCCAATGCACCAGAAACCAAAGACAACGATTTTACTTGGAAAGATTTTCAAGCCAGAAATAATAATGAATTGGTTGCCATATTTGGCAATTTCATTAATCGTGTAGTGGTTCTAACCAATAAATATTACCAAGGCATTGTTCCTGCCCCTAACGATTTCACTGTGGTGGATGACACTACTCTAGATCAGTTACAAAAATACCCAGATATCATAGCTCGCTCTATTGAAAAATACCGATTTAGAGAAGCACTTTCCGAATTAATGAATTTAGCTAGGCTAGGTAATAAATACCTTGCCGATGAAGAGCCTTGGAAACAAATTAAAACTAACCCAGATAGAGTACAAACCATTATGTTTGTAGCCATTCAAATTGCATCAGCTTTAGCAGTTTTATGCGAACCCTTTTTGCCATTTACCAGCAATAAACTAAAAAGCATACTTAACTTTTCAAACTTAACCAACCAAAATTCTTGGCAAAGTGTAAGTACTGAAAGGGTCTTAATTCCAGACCATCATCAAATTGGTAAAGCCGAATTACTTTTCGCTAAAATTGATGATGCAGAAATTCAAAAACAATTAAATAAATTAGAGGCCACTAAAGAAAGTAACAAAGAGTTTATACCAGAACCTATAAAAGATACAATTACCTTTGAAGATTTTACCAAATTAGACATTAGAATTGGTACAGTTTTAGAAGCAGAAAAAATCCCAAAAACAAAAAAATTACTTAAGCTAAAGGTTGATGTTGGTACAGATACTCGAACAATTGTGAGTGGTATAGCCGAAAGTTTTAAGCCTGAAGATATCGTTGGTCAAAAAGTTTCTGTATTGGTTAACCTTGCTCCACGAAAACTACGCGGTGTAGAAAGTCAAGGTATGATTTTAATGACCGATACGCCAGATGGGAAATTAGCATTTATAGAGCCCGATAATGACAGCGTGAGTAATGGTGAAAGTGTGAGTTAACTCTATTAAAAATACCCGAGTTATATCATAAAAGTATTTATGTTATAGTTGGCGAATGTATTTTTAAATATGATGATTACGATATTCAAGAAGGCTACGATCTAGATACTCAAATATAGCAATTGCTTAAGTTTGTAAATTAACCTCTAAAGCACTATTTATACCACCTATGTTTTTATCACTAGCAATAGGCAACTTTACTGCATGTAGAAAAAAGGATGTGATGACCAACTGAAATGATTTACGTTAACATTAGGATATAAAAATAGCGGATGAACTAAAAGTCAATCCGCCATTTTCGAATTTAACAAAGTTAGGTTATATTGGGTTTTGCTCCATATCTGGATTAGCATTTATTTCATCCTGAGGTATTGGCCATGTCCAACGATTATCACCGGCTGGAATTTCCATAACTCCATTGGTATAAACTTCACTTTGATTTGATCCTGTTCTATCCAATGGCAAATTCAATCTTTTTAAATCATACCATCTAAAACCTTCTCCCCAAAGTTCAACTCTTCTATGAATCATTATTTCTTCAATCAAGTCATCACCAGTATTACTCGACAGCACATATTGAGAATCTCTAGTAATTACCATATCATATAAAGCCTGTGCTGCTCCAGAGAAATCTCCATCTCTTGCTAAAGCTTCTGCTTCGATTAAATACATTTCTGCAGCTCTCATCATCGGCACATCCATACGACTATCTGATGCACTAACTGCAATAAATTTTTGATTAGTATACGGAAACTTCTTATGTCTACTCGTTAAAGTAACTCCATCTGGTAAATTATTATGCTCTCCTGTTGGATCCCATAAGATTTTTCTTACATCTGTATCCGATATCTCATCGTATAATAAATTATTTATTGATCTAGGATTACCTCTAATGGCCGATGAGCTAAAGTTTCTAGAGATATAAGCTCCCAAATTACCAAAGTACTCTGTTTGATCTTCTTGAATATAACTTGCCCACATAAATTCATCGTTAGATTCAGAAAAAATTTGAAAACCTTGCTTGTATGTATCTTGATCCATTAAAGTATATCCATCTCTAGCCAATCTAGCATAATTTACTGCCGTTTGCCATTCCCCTTGCGTTAAGGCAACCCTAGCTTTAAGCCCTTTAGCAATTGCATCGTTAAGGTGAGATTTGTTAGGTCTTGATTTACCATCTAATAAAAGAATTGCTTGATCTATATCACTATTAATTTGCGCATAAACCTCTTCTACAGTAGCTCTTTTTAATGGTTCAATGGAATTATCTAATCTTAATGGAATCCCTAATTGCGAATTACTGCCTCCTTTGACATATCTATTACCATACAGCTGCACTAACTGAAAATGCCCATAGGCTCTATATAATAGTGCTTGCCCTTTAATAAAATCTTTATCCTCTTGTTCTCCTTCTGCACCATCAATACCATTAATTAATGTATTGGCATTAGAGATAAATTTATAGAACATTAGCC
Source organism: Bacteroidia bacterium (assembly GCA_030431085.1). GTDB lineage: Bacteria > Bacteroidota > Bacteroidia > Flavobacteriales > Flavobacteriaceae > Lutimonas. The sequence continues at coordinate 4,495 of JAUIJW010000014.1, read as the reverse complement.
AATTATAATAATTATAAGAGCTTGTTGGGCTTGAGTTTGGAATCCATCTATATGATGTTGTCCAGTTGCTACGATTAAAGACGTGGTCTTCTCCTGCTTCATCTATGTGCATATTAAATGCGCCTACTCCACCTCTACCTTGACTCTCATATCTAATATATAATGCTCTATGAATACCATTAAGAGCAGCCATGGCAGTACCTGTAGTTTCAACTACTCCTGCCGATGGTACTTGATCTGTTGGGTAGGTCTCTAGAAAATCTTCGCTACATCCTAATACGCTAAATTCTACTATAACTAACCCTAAAAATATTGTGATTATATGTTTAATTTTTTTCATGACTTCTTAGAAATTAAAAGTTAATATTGAACCCTAAAGACACAACTCTTGACGGTGCATATACATTAGATGTTGTACCGTTAAAATTCTGCTGATTACTCATTCCCTCTCTTTCATTGAAAATAAAAAGGTTTTCCCCATTAATAAATAATTGACCAGAGCTTACGCCGAATCTATTCAGCGCATCGGTAGGCAAGTTATAAATTAAGTTGACCTGCTTAATATTTAAATAAGACGCATCCACTAACCATCGGTCAGAAGTGGCATCAAAATTGGTGTCTTCAGAAACATCCATTCTAGGCACATTTGTGATGTCTCCAGGTTTCTGCCATCGATCTAATATGTCAACACTAAGAGCATTACCATAATCACCTGTACTCATAATGCCTTGCCAGTTATAGTCAAGCACCTTACCTCCAAGCTGATATGTTAGCATAAAATCAAGTGTAAAAGCTTTATATCTCAATGAATTTCTAAACGATCCTACAAGATCTGGTATAGATGTACCAGCATAATGATATCTGGCATTACCAACATTGGTTGTTACTGTGGTACCCCCTACCGTTCTAATATCAGAACCAGCATTATCAATGGCTTCCTGTGTTGGCACATACAAAGCTGCTCCATCCGCTGGATCAACACCATACCAATCTCTTAACCAATAATCATAGATAGAACTCCCTACTTCATATTTCTTAGATCCAGAGATAATTTCATCTTGTGATAATTCTGTAAATTGGTTTTCAAGCGTTGAGGCGATGATTCCAAAATCCCAAGTAAAATTGTCATTTCTAATAATATCAAAATTTAGAGTTAGCTCAACACCTCTGTTATACATTGATCCAATATTTTTAGTAATATCCTCAAAACCAGTAGATAGTGTTAATGGCACATCAAATAACAAATTAGAAGATTCTCTGTGGTAAAACTCTACAACACCGCTTAACCTTTTAAATAAGCCAAATTCTAATGCAAGGTCATAACTCGCGCTTTTCTCCCATTCGAGATCTTTTGATTCTAAAGTGGCTTGTAAAATTCCTGGCTCCGTTTGGTTATTATAACCTAAATCATATAGACTTTGATAAGCATAAAACGGAATACCTGAATTGTTACCAATTTCACCATACGACCCTCTTAGCTTCATCATATCTAACCAATCTGCATTTTCTGCAAATTTTTCTTTATCAATTCTCCACCCAAGTCCGAAAGACCAAAAAACACCCCATCTTCTATCTTCATGAAATTTTGATGAACCATCTGTTCTTACAGAACCACTAACCAAGTATTTACCAGCATAATCATAATTAATTCTACTAAAATAACTCTCATCTGTTCTAGTATCTGTCCAAGAGTCTAAAGATTGAATGGTTACAAAGTTTACCAATTCATCATTATTATCGGCGATCTGCTGTGCTTTAGAGCCTTCAAAATTATTAATCTCTAAATCAATAGATTCATGCCCAAGCAATGCAGAAACATTATGCTCTCCAAATGATTTGGTATAATTTAGTAATTGATTAAACCCAATTGAAGTTCTTCTTGAATAATCTCTTGAGGCTCTACCTCCTGGGGCACCATCACCAACGAATTTATTATCATAACCTATGTTATACCAATGTCTCTGATCAAAAGTTCCGTTTAAGGTGAAAACCAAACCATCCATAATGGTAAAATCTATATATGCTCTACCCCCTAAAGTGGTTATTTCATCTAAATCCCTATTCCATAAAGTTTCTGCAACAATATGTCTTCCACCACTAGCACCACTGGGCCTATTATCGTCTAACTCATAAATGGGTTTGCCGTTAGCATCTAAGATATACTCGCCAGTAACTGGATCATGTTTATGAATAGGATAAATGGGACCAACATTTCTTGTAAATCTAATAGGGTTTACAAACGAGCTGGACTGTGTGCCTGTCGCCTGTGCTTGATTTCCTGTAGATATGGCTGAATTAATGTTTAAACCAGTTTTTATTCTTTCACTAGCTTTAAAGTTTACTTTCGCTCTAGCTGTAACTCTGCTAAAGTCTGAATTAATTATATAGCCTTGTTCATTCAAATAACCTAAAGAGGCATAATAATCTGCTTTCTCTGTGCCCCCCATATAGTTAATATTGTAATCTTGCCTTATTCCCATTTGTGTAATTGCGTCTGTCCAGTCTAAATCATTTGGATACAATAGACTCGCATTAGGGTTAATTTTCCCATCCGTACCAACTATTTGATCATCAGCCACATTGTAAGGATTATTTTCAAGTTCGCCGATAATATTTTGTGAGGCAAAAATATTAGCATCAGCTACATCTTGATCACTATCAATACCTGGTATTGCTCTACTATTTCGCATAGACTCCCACATGATTTCATAATACTTATCTGGCCCTAATCGTTGGTATTCGGGTACAGCTCTAGACACCATCCCGGCACTAGCGTTTATACTAACTTGTCCTTTTTTATTTTTACCTTTTTTAGTAGTAATCATCACTACACCATTGGCAGCCCTATTACCATATAATGCAGTTGAAGACGCATCTTTTAAGATCGACATACTCTCAATATCATTTGGATTGATTGAATTAATTGATCCTGAAAAAATTATTCCATCTACTACATATAAAGGAGCACTTGAAGCACTTACAGAACCAAAACCTCTAATTCTTATAGCCGGCCCTGCTCCTGGTTGACCACTTGAAGCATTCACGCTTACCCCAGCAGATGCGCCCTCGATAGCTGAAGATATATTTGATATTGACCTATTTTCAATCTCCTTAGCACCAATTTGAGTAGCCGACCCTGTAAACTCACTCTTTTTAGCTGTACCATAAGCAACCACAATGATCTCGTCTAAAACATTAGTATTCTCCATAAAGACATTAATTATACTACTGGTGCCCACAGTTTTTGTTACGGTTTGCATGCCCACAAATGAAAACTCTAAAACGTCTCCTTGCTTGGCCGCAATAGTATAATTACCATCAAAATCTGTTTGCGTACCAACATTTGTCCCTTTTACTACTACCGTTGCGCCAGGTACAGGTCCATCTTCACTTACCACCTGGCCTGAAATGATATCTTGAATGGCTCTAGTGATATCGGCTTTAAGGTTTCTAGACTTTGTTTGAATTTCATTCTTATTTTCTAAAATATTATGAGATAACATCTCTTCTATAATCTCTAATGATTTTTTATGATTACGTGGAAAAAGAACTATCTGCTTTTGCATCACCCTATAATCAATAGATGATTGTTTTAATAATTTATCTAAGACATCGTTTAAATCTTCATTATTAGCATAAATTGATACCTTTTTAGAAACATCTACTAAGCTACTATTATAGAAAAAACTATAATCTGTTTTATCTTCAATGTCTTGGATTGCAATTTTTAATTGAACATCTTGTAAATCAATTGAAATATTTTGCCCTTTTGCATCTAATGCAAAAAGCTTGGCCATAGTAATACACAATAGAAGGGTATAAATTTTCATAACTCTGTAAAAAAGCTGTTTTCCCAACAAGACATTTTTGTCTGAATTTTTCATAATTTTGTTAAGTTTAAGTTAGACTTATTTTTCGGGTCTTCTTTTTTTAAGAGAGTGGTGTTGGCGCATGCACTCTCTTTTTTATTAATGGTGTTCTATCATAATTTTGTTGTTTTTAAGTTTAAAATTAATTGGTGAAGAAACTTTAAGAATTTCTAAAATCTCAGGTAGGTCTAAATTGTCAAAAGTACCTGTATACTGATATGTTAACAATTCCTCTGAAGAAACATCTATCTCTACATTGTATTGGCGCTCTAATTCTTCAAGTACATTGATCAATGGAGTATTCTTAAATACTAAGCTGCCTTTTCTCCAAGCAATAATATCTGCAGGCTCAACTGCTTCAATACTTAAATCATTGTTTTCTTTAATAAATATAGCCTTATGAGATGGCTTTAAAGTGTAACCTTTATCATTATCTTTCGTAGTAAGTTCTACTTTACCACTAATTAAAGTTGTTTCTATTTTTTTATCCTCGGGGTAAGATTTTACATTAAAAGTGGTGCCTAATACTTTTATAGACACTTTACCTGTATTTACTATAAATGGTTTGGTTTTATCATGGGCAATATCAAAAAAAGCCTCTCCAGTTATTGTTACATTTCGTTTAT
>JAUIJW010000199.1 GCA_030431085.1 Bacteroidia bacterium | reverse complement strand
TCTGTAACACCTAACATGGATAGCGTTCCTGTTTTGGAGAGCTATGCGAAAAAAGTAGGCGCAATAAAGGGTAAGTGGGAGCTCACAACGGGAAACAAAAAGCATATTTATGAATTGGCACGTCAATCCTATTTTGCTGTTTTAGATGAGGGAGATGGTGGTGAACAAGATTTTATTCACACAGAGCAATTTATTTTAATAGATAAGAATAAAAGAATTAGAGGGTTTTATGACGGTACCGATCATAATGAGCTCGAAAGAATTATTAATGATATTCAAATCTTGAAGGAGGAAGAGTGAAGAGGTGGAGTGGCAAGAAATTGATTTTTATCTCATTTAAAATGGTATAATTTCCGTATTTTCGCAGCATATTTATAATCAATCTAAATAAAAGTTGAATAAATCTATAGCACAGTTAGCGGTAGGAGAATACGGTATTATTGAAGAGAATTCTTTTGATGATATTCCATTGAGTCTTCTAGAAATGGGATGTATGCCAGGAGCAGAAGTAAAACTAATTCAAAAGGCACCACTTAATGATCCGTTATACATTTGCGTGAATGATAGTTTTTTAGCGATTAGAATAGAAACTGCGTGTAAAATTTTAATAACAACCAAGTAGTATGACACAGGGTAGGCTTATTAAAATTGCTTTAGTTGGTAACCCCAATACGGGTAAAACTTCTCTATTCAATCAACTTACTGGCTTAAACCAAAAAGTTGGTAATTATCCTGGAATTACAGTTGAAAAGAAAGTAGGAAAATCTAAAATCTCGAGTGAGCTGGAGGCAGAAATTGTAGATTTACCCGGAACATATAGTATTAACCCTACGTCTTTAGATGAGCATATTGTAATTCAAAGCCTTATTAACGAAGAGGGAGATGAATACCCAGATATGGCTATAGTTGTAGCTGAAGTTGAGCATTTGAAGAGAAATCTGTTGTTATATACACAAGTTAAAGACTTAGGAATACCTACCGTATTAGCAATCAATATGTCAGATCAATTAGAGCGTAAAGGCATAGAGATTGATATTGAATTAATGAGTAGAGAGCTAGGCTGCCCTGTGGTTTTAATTAGCTCCAGAAAAGGGAGGGGTATCAACGATTTAAAAGAGGCTATTATAAACCTTAAGCCCAACACCTTTCGTTTTTGGGATAGAATTGTGCCTAGAATTGATGAGCAATACTTTGCTGATTTTAAGGAAATTTTACCTGTAAAAAGTACCTATAACTTATGGTTATATACCACTCAAATAGAAAATTTAGAATCGTTTACAGAGCATCAGAAAGCCTTTATCACTTCTTTAAAAGAAGATAAAGCTAAGCTGAAAAAATATCAGCACAAAGAAACCGTTTTGAGGTATCAAATTATCAATGAGATTCTAAAAAAGTCTTACAAACGAGATGTATCTAAAGCTAAGGATTTAAGAAGTAAGTTTGATAAGGTATTGACACATAGAGTATTTGGGTATATTATTTTTACAGCCATTTTATTGGTTATTTTTCAATCTATTTACGATTGGGCGAGCTTGCCTATGGATTTAATTGATGCTTTTTTTGCCAATTTAAGTACCACCATTAGCCAAGTATTACCAGCAGGTAAGTTGAATGATTTAATTTCGGAAGGCGTCATACCAGGCATAGGAGGTATTGTTATTTTTATACCCCAAATTGCCATATTATTTTTGTTTGTAGCCATTTTGGAAGAAACCGGTTATATGAGTCGTGTGGTTTTTTTGATGGATAAAATTATGCGTCGTTATGGGATGAGCGGAAAAAGTGTAGTTCCTTTAATATCTGGTACCGCTGGTGCTATACCCGCCATTATGGCCGCAAGAAATATTGGTAGCTGGAAAGAACGATTGATTACCATTTTGGTTACACCCTTTATCACATGCTCGGCCAGACTGCCAGTTTATGCGATCATCATAGCGCTTGTAATTCCACAAGAAAGAGTGCTGGGGTTTTTAAGCTTACAGGGCTTGGTGTTGCTAATGTTATATTTACTTGGGTTTATTGCTCCTTTGGCTTCTGGTTATATTTTGCATAAAGTTTTAAAAATAAAAAGTCGGACTTTATTTGTAATAGAGATGCCAGATTATAAACTACCATCACTTAAAAATGTATTTTATACTGTGGTAGATAAAACTAAGGCCTTTGTGTTTGGTGCTGGTAAAATTATTTTAGCGATTTCTATCGTGTTGTGGTTTTTGGCTTCACATGGATTAGAAAAATTTAATAATGCAGAAGAATATTTCGAGAGTCAACAAGAAACATTAGAACTAAATATTGCAGATAAAGAACAAGCTTTAGCCTCTTATAAATTGGAGCATTCTTATGTTGGAATGATGGGTAAAGCGATTGAACCTGCCATAGAACCATTAGGGTATGATTGGAAGATTGGTATTGCTTTAGTATCTTCTTTTGCTGCACGAGAAGTTTTTGTGGGCACATTGGCTACTATCTACAGCGTAGGCAGTGATGATGATGAAAACAATACAATCAAAGCTAGAATGGCCTCAGAAATTAACCCAGAAACAGGTAAGTCTAGATTTAATTTACCGGTTGGTATGTCTTTGATGATATTTTATGCTTTTGCGATGCAGTGTATGAGTACATTGGCCATTGTGAAAAGAGAGACTAATAGTTGGAAATGGCCTATGTTACAATTATTTGGAATGGGCCTAATAGCCTATATAGCTTCTTATTTAACTTATATAGCTTTAGTTTAAATGCAAGAAATAATCGTTTATATACTATTGGCAATAGCCATTATTTTTTTACTTAAAAAGTATATTCCAAAAAGAAATAAAAAAAATAGCAATTGCGATGAAAATTGCAATTGCCATTAATCACCATATAATTTTATTTACATTCCACCAAATAATAGTCCAATAATAAAGGCACCTATAAAGATTAGTAAGTAAACCATAATGAGTATAACCATCATAATACCAATGTATTTATAATGCATTTTAAGGTATTTTAAGGCAGTGTCTAGAGTGCTATTAGAATTCTGGTTATCAATAGCTTCACGTAAATGTTTAGAGAATTTATATAAATAATTGATAGGAAAAAAATAGATAAGTGCCATAATCATGTATATCATACTATAGGCAAATCCAGGTATTGGTAATGCTTCATCCGATAAGGGTAAGAAAGACATTAAAACACCAAAAAATAAGGCTAGTAGAATAAGAAGTCCAAGTGAAACAAAGCCAATAATCGCAATAAATTTACTCCATTTTGCTGTTTCTTTAAGGTGGACTATAGATTGCTCTGAAATTATAATCTCTTTTTGATCTTGATTTAAATATTTATTGAGAGAATTTTCTTCCATGAATAGGGTTAAGATTTAGTTAATACAATTTTTTCTAATTGTTTTTCAATAGCTAGTTTATAGAGTTCTTTTAAGGTACCGTAATAGTTTTGTGCAATAATTGGAGCATTGATATTAGATTTTGATATAACCGTGATGCTATTATTATTTTGTTTAATTCCGAATTGAAACGAACCTAAATTGTCTGGTAGAACCACATTAGATGGTTCTGGCAAAGAAGTTACTTCAAAATTTTGCGGTAATTTTAAATGGATGGTAATCTCATCTTGCCATGGTGTTCCAAAATCAATCGGATAATTTCTTTCTTCTTGTTTAAATGGATTTTCATCTATTGCGTAAAACAACATAGGTGGTAAATAAATCTTGTCATTAATTATATCTGCTTGATTTTCACTAATAAACTTGATATTTTCAACAATAGGTTTATATGGGTTGTTTTTATTGGTTACTTTTATTTTTTCAATCTCAATGGCACCAATTTCTTTTTCTTTATCTGTAATTAATTCATCTTCAGCTATATGATTGTATTCATTTCTGTAGTTAAGCGCCTGTAAATTACTGTATGATGATCTGATAAAACCAGAGATGGTACCTAATTCATCCAT
>JAUIJW010000198.1 GCA_030431085.1 Bacteroidia bacterium | reverse complement strand
TTTTTAAATCAAAACCTGTTTTAAAAGGTCTTTCTGCTGTTAGATTTAATGCTTTTGTAGTAATAGGATGTATGTATTTTTTATCTAACTGAAATATTTGTGCTACTTGCTGCGTTATCTCAAATATGCTCAATAATTCATTACTTGAAATGTGATATATACCAAATGTTTCCTTTTCTATAGATAATTTACAAGCTAAAGCCAAGTCATCCACAAACGTAGGCATTCTAAATTGGTCTGTTACCACGTGTATATTCTTTTGATTTTCGATTGAGTTTTTTACCCAAAGCACAATATTACTTCTATCATTATCATCAACCAGACCATAAACTAAAATAGTCCTTAATATGGTGTACTTAATGTTAGCCTTTATAACAACCTTTTCTGACTCTAGTTTCGACCACCCATAATAACTTAATGGATTTGGCTTATCCTCTTCATTATATAAAGCACCTTTTTGCCCATCGAAAATAAAATCTGTAGATAGATGTATAAAATGTGTACTATATTGTCGACATAATGCCACTAGATATTCTACAACTTCTACATTAATGGTATAACATTCGTCCTTACGAATTTCACAGGCATCTACATTGGTTAACGCTGCAGTATGAACAATAACATCTGGTTGTATTTTATCAATAATACGATTTAATGCTGTTTGATCTGTTAAATCAATCTCATGATATTGATACCCCCGCTTGTTACGTAATCTATTTTCACCTCTAGACAGAGCAAATATCTCAACATCATCACTACTTTTTAAAAGCAGCTTTACTAGGCTCTGACCTAAAAGACCATTGCTTCCTGTAATGACTATTTTTTGTTTCAAAATAGTTTATTTAGTTTTTCTATTTCTTCTGGTTTGCCGATAACTATTAGTTTTGATTTTGGTTGTAATTTCATATCTGGAGAAGGGTTTATCATAAACTCATTTCCTGGAGAGATATAGCCTATAACATTACATCCGGTTTTCTTCCTTATATCTAATTCATAAATCGACTTCGTTTGATATTCTAATGGCAGATCATCAATAAATATTTCTTCCAAATTATCTGCGCTTTCTCCGTCAACGGCCAATCTATTGATAAACTCCATAATATCCGGTGTAACTACTAGAGAAGCCATGTGGGCGCCGCCCAACTTATCTGGCATAATGACATTCGTGGCACCGGCAATTTTTAACTTTTTATAAGATTCGTCTAAAGAAGCCCTACTTACTATAGTACAATTCTGGTTTAATTGTCTTGCTGATAGCACCACATATAAGTTATCTGCATCCGAAGGCAACGTGGTAATAAGACTAGCCGCATTTTCGATACCGGCCTTTAATAAATAATCATCTATTGTAGCATCTCCATTAATTGTATAGATGCTTTCGTCAAACTCAAGTTCTTCTACCAATTCGTCTTTACTTTCAATAACCACACAAGCCTTACCATGACTCTTTAATCTATCTACTGCTTGTCTACCATTTCTACCATAGCCGCAAACAATAACATGGTTTTTCAGTTTTTCAATTTTTCGTTGCACTTTTCTATCTTTTAAATCTTTAACTAAATTGCTATTTGAAATATACTCGGTAAACACAGAAATAATGTATCCATAAGTACCAATACTCATTAATATTAAAAATATAGTGAATATTTTCGACGGTAGATCTAAAGGTCTTACCTCTTTAAACCCTACAGTGGTAATAGTGATAACAGTCATGTAAAATGCATCAATAAAACCATAATCTGCAATAAATATGTAACCTAATGTACCAATACCTACTACAGTAATTAGTACTGATAGGGCAATATAAATTTTAGCTCTAAATAATATTCTTCTGTAAAACAAATTCTAATCGCGGTTATATTATAAATCAAATACTGAACTCCTTTTGGTGTAAATCATATCTTTCAGCTTCAATAAAAAGGCCAGCGTTAAATAAATGGCAAAAGACAGGCCTACCGTAAAAAAAGAGATATAAATAAAAAACAATCTTACATTGGTTGCTCTAATCCCTAATTTATCCGCAAGCCTAGACGATACATCAAAGCCTCTTACTTCAAAAAAATACCTAATCTCATTAATGAATTTCATATTGATTTGATTTGCCTCAAATTTAAAAAATTAAAAATTATAATGCCTACAATTAAAGTGCTTTGTATTTTATAAATTTGCTCACTTTGGTTTTAGCTATGGCACACTTTGAAGAACACATAGAAGTTATTGGAGCAAGAGTTCATAATTTGAAGAATATTGATGTAAAAATTCCTCGAAATAAACTCGTGGTTATTACCGGATTAAGTGGTAGTGGCAAATCGTCTTTAGCTTTTGACACTATTTATGCGGAAGGTCAACGTCGCTATATTGAAACCTTTTCTGCCTATGCTCGTCAATTTTTAGGTGGCCTTGAACGACCTGATGTGGATAAAATTGATGGTTTATCACCTGTGATTGCCATCGAACAAAAAACAACAAGCAAAAGTCCGCGCTCTACAGTGGGTACCATCACCGAAATTTACGACTTTTTACGATTGCTTTTTGCTAGAATTGGAGAGGCTTACTCCTATAACACGAATGAAAAAATGGTAAGCTACTCTGATGATCAAATAAAATCTTTAATCTTAAATGATTTTAAAGATCAAAAGATCATGATTCTAGCACCTGTCATTAAATCTCGTAAAGGGCACTATAGAGAGCTTTTTGAGCAAATTTCTAAACAAGGTTTTGTGAGAGTTCATGTAGATGGAGAAATTATTGAATTGACAAAAGGCTTACAGCTCGATCGGTATAAAACTCATGATATTGCCATTGTAATTGATCGTATTGTGGCAGATAAAAGATCTGAAAAACGTTTAGATGAAAGTATCAAAACAGCTATGTATCATGGTGACGATACTTTAGTCGTACTACCTCTTGACCAGCCTGAAAGCTTACGCTATTTTAGCAGAAACCTTATGTGTCCTAGCACGGGTATTTCTTACCCAAAACCAGAACCCAATTCATTTAGTTTTAATTCACCAAAAGGAGCTTGTTCGCATTGCAATGGTCTGGGTATGGTTTCAGAAATTAATCCAGACAAGGTAATCCCAGACACTAAAAGATCTATTGCCAATGGAGGCTTAGCCCCTATTGGTGAACAAAAAAATACTTGGATTTTCAAACAACTTCAATACATTGCTGAGAAGTACCGTTTTAAACTTACAGACCCCATCCATAAAATTCCAAAAAAGGCCTTAGACCTTATTTTGAATGGAGGCGATGAAAAGTTTGAGGTAGAGTCTAAGGATTTAGGCGTTTCAAGAAAATATCATATTGATTTTGAAGGTGTTCATAAATTTATCCTCAATCAATTTCAAACTAGTGGTAGTACATCTATTAAAAGATGGGCCAAAGATTTTATGGACGACATTGTTTGTCCTACTTGTGCGGGCAGTCGTTTAAAAAGAGAGTCGCTATACTTTAAAATTGATGGTGAGTCTATTGCTAATTTGGTTGAAAAAGATATGTCTCTATTAGCGAATTGGTTTGAACACATAGAACAAAAATTATCGCCAAAGCAATTAAAAATTGGAGAAGAAATTTTAAAAGAGATTAAAACACGAATTCAATTTTTGCTAGATGTTGGTTTAGACTATTTGGCTTTAAATCGCAGTTCTAAGACACTGTCTGGAGGTGAAGTACAACGAATACGGCTTGCGACTCAAATAGGTTCTCAATTGGTAGGCGTACTTTACATTTTAGATGAGCCTAGCATTGGATTACATCAAAAAGACAATCAAAAATTAATAGATTCACTAATTAAACTTCGTGATTTAGGTAATTCTATTATTGTAGTTGAGCATGATAAAGATATGATGCTAACAGCTGATCATGTGATCGACATAGGTCCATTCGCAGGTAAGCACGGCGGTGAAATCATCAGCCAAGGCACCCCTAAATCAATGCTCAAAAGTAAAACAATAACCGCTGCTTATCTCGGTGGTGAAAAGAATTTTGAGATTCCAGA
>JAUIJW010000013.1 GCA_030431085.1 Bacteroidia bacterium | reverse complement strand
AAAACAAAATTGATTTCGAATAATATAAGAGTGAACTTATCGATTATGAGTTTTTAAGTGTGCCGAGAATTTCATATCAACTCTTTTGTTATATTTAGACAAGAATTTCTAAAAAAATAAAAAGTCTCAACTTAGAGAAAACACCGCAATTTAGTGACGTTTTAAAGGGCATTAAAGGCCAATATTTAATCTTTGAAGGTCATACCGTTTTTAATGTGAGAAATTGGGAAGGGTATGTAGTTAACCTAGCATTGTAATTATAGTAAACCTTAAAAAGATGTTTTCGATTTTAATTCTACCGATTTAGACTATCAATTTATGACTAACTTAAATCGATTTCTTCACCAACCTCTAAATTAAATTGTTTTCTAAAAGCATAAACGCATACATATAAAAGTGGTGTATCTAGTAAGGCTACTAAAAGTTTGTATAAAAATCCAGCCAGTAATAAACCTCCAAATAATTTCCAATCTATTACTTTAAAAGAACACAGTAAAAACAGTACAGAAAAAGTGTCTAAAAATTGAGATGAAATAGTTGAAAAATTGTTTCTCAACCACAAATGCCTCCCTTGTGTTTTCTTTTTCCAAAAATGATAAATCCTAATATCTATAAATTGAGCTATTAAATATGCCATCATTGATGCAAATACAGCAACTCCAGACAGCCCAAAAACTTGATGAAATACTGTATTGTCTATTGGTGACCAACTGGTGGCGGGTACAAAATCTGCGGCAGAAATAATAATTAATGAAAATGCTGAAGCGAAGATACCAGTTACCACAACTTGATTCGCTCTTTTTCTACCATAAATTTCAGAAATAATATCAGTGACTAAAAACGTTATAGGGTATGGTAATATCCCCACAGAAATTTCAAAAGTATAGATCCCAAAAAAATCCCAAGTAAAAAACTTTTGAAATATGAGATTCGAGACAACCAATGATGCTATAAAAACAGAGGCTAAAATTAAATATATATGAAAGGCAAGGGTCTTATTTTTGTCACTCATAATTATGATTGAGCTCACTAAAATATATAAAATTCTAAATATAATAACTTGTGCGGCATATTACGTCTTCTAGTGCGTCTAATGTCTTTTCCATTCGAATTCTGTTCTCACCGTGATTCAAGCTCTCTAAGACTGTACTTTTTTCATTACTTTTGTAAGTCAAAAATGTAAAACATATGAAAGCATATATATTTCCTGGGCAAGGTGCTCAATTTTCTGGGATGGGGTTAGAGTTATTTGAAAAATCATCTTTAGCCCAAGAATACTTTAATCAAGCTAATGATATATTAGGATTTTCGATAACAGATATTATGTTTGAGGGTATGCCCGAAGATCTAAAGCAAACCAAAGTAACACAACCTGCTATCTTTTTACACTCTGTAATTCTAGCCAAAACTTTAGGTGAAGATTTTAAACCCGATATGGTAGCAGGGCATTCTCTAGGCGAATTTTCTGCCCTTGTAGCCAACAATACCTTAGACTTTTCTGCAGCGCTTCAATTAGTCTCTCAAAGGGCATTAGCCATGCAAACGGCTTGTGAACTAAAACCTTCAACCATGGCTGCTGTATTAGGATTAGAAGATCAGCTAGTTGAAAAAATATGTCAAGAAACACCTGGCATCGTTGTTGCAGCCAACTACAATTGCCCTGGTCAATTGGTGATTTCTGGAGAGGTTGACGCCATCAATAAAGCTTGTGAAAAATTATCCGAAGCTGGGGCTAGAAGAGCATTGGTACTACCTGTAGGTGGTGCTTTTCATTCGCCTTTAATGGAACCTGCCCAAGACGAACTCGCCACAGCCATAGAAAATACAACCTTTAATGAGCCTACTTGCCCTATTTATCAAAATGTTACTGCCAATGCTGTGACCACCGCTTCAGAAATTAAGAAGAACTTGATGGCTCAGTTGACAGCACCCGTAAAGTGGACCCAAACAATTCAACAAATGATTGCCGATGGTGGTACTGAATTTATTGAAGTTGGACCAGGTAAAGTACTACAAGGTCTTATGCGAAAAATTGATAGATCTGTAAATACCAATGGCTATTCATAACCAAAAATAGATGAGTAAAGGCACATTATATACCAATATTCAGAAGGGCATTGCTACCATTACTTTTGGTCATCCAAAAAGTAATTCTTTTCCTAGTGAATTATTAAATCAACTGATTGGTACTTTTAACAGGTTAAGTGATGATGATCAAGTAAATGTTATTGTACTTAAAAGTGAAGGTGAGCGTGCTTTTTGTTCTGGAGCCTCTTTTGATGAGCTTTTAAAAATTAATACCCTTGAAGATGGACAAACTTTTTTTGAAGGGTTTGCTAATTTAATTAATGCCATGAGGCAATGCACTAAAACTATTGTTACTCGCGTACAAGGTAAAACAGTTGGTGGTGGTGTGGGTATTATTGCCGCCTCCGACTATGTCTTTGCCACAGAAAAAGCAGACATCAAACTCTCTGAAATAAGTATTGGTATTGGACCTTTTGTAATAGAACCTGCCATTACTAGAAAAATAGGAATGGCCGCTTTGAATGAACTCAGCTTAGAGCCATGGGCTTGGAAAACCGCCTATTGGGCTCAAAAAAAAGGTTTATTTGCTAAAGTTTTTGATAATACCTATGATTTGGATAGAGAATTAGAAATTTATACAAACAAACTTGCCTCTTACAATCCTGAGGCCTTAGCAAACTGGAAAAAAATATCATGGCAAGGCACAGAACATTGGGTTAATCTTCTTAATGAAAGAGCTGCTATAAGTGGAGAATTAGTTCTGTCTGGCTTTACAAAAAAGGCGCTCGAAAAATTTAGATCATGACTTTAATTTATCTTTTTCTACAGGTAGAAAATATCGAAGAAAAAATCAAAAATGCCCCTAATGACAGCTATGAAATTGGGGTAGTTATTGGTACTTATTTACCCTTTATATTCTTCGTAGCTCTGGCTTATTTGTTTTATTACTTGGCCAAGAAAAGATCTAAAAATCAGTAATTCATTCTTTTACCTATCCTATTGAATTTGTCTAAAACAATTTTTTATCTTTAAATTGTTTTTAAAACATTAAATATTTTGTCTACGCACTCTTATATTCTAGCTATAGATCAAGGTACTACCTCTTCTAGATCTATCCTGTTTAATGCACGAAGAGAGTTATGTGCGTTATCTCAACAAGAAACAAAACAAATTTATCCCAAACATGGATGGGTAGAGCAAGACCCCGAAGATATTTATCAAACACAGCAATCTACTTACTTAGAGGTTTTAAAAAAACAAAATATAGAGCCACAACAAATTGTAGGTGTCGGAATAACAAACCAAAGGGAAACAACCATACTTTGGGATAAACATACAGGAAAGCCAATTTACAACGCCATTGTATGGCAAGACACAAGAACATCGACCATTTGTCAGCATCTTAAAGATCAAGGCCATGAACCTCTCATTACTCGTAAAACCGGACTTGTATTAAACTCTTATTTTTCTGCCACTAAAGTTCAATGGATATTAGATCACGTTCCCAATGCCAGAACTAAAGCGGACAATGGTGATATTTTATTTGGCACTATCGACACTTGGTTGCTATGGCAATTTACTCAAGGTAAAGTGCATGCCACAGATTATTCTAATGCCTCTCGAACCTTACTTTTTAATATACATTCTTTGGATTGGGACAACGAATTACTAGATTTATTTAACATCCCTAAAGCCATACTGCCGGAGGTTAAACCCTCATGCGCGCCTTATGGTTTTTTAAATTTAAATGGTACGGATATTCCTATTTATGGTATGATTGGTGATCAACAATCTGCTTTATTTGGTCAAGCCTGTTTTAAAAAAGGACAAGCTAAAAACACCTATGGCACAGGTTGTTTTTTATTGATGAATACAGGAAAAAAAGCCGAAATTTCAGAAAAAGGATTACTAACCACCATAGCTTGGGGGATTAACAATGACGTATTTTATGCCTTAGAAGGCAGTGTTTTTATTGCAGGTGCGGCAATACAATGGTTAAGAGATGAAATTCAAATTCTCGATCATGCTTCGCAAAGTGAAACTATGGCCATAGCAGAAAATGAAGATAGTGCCGTATATGTGGTTCCTGCCTTTTCTGGTTTAGGTGCACCTTACTGGAATATGAACGCAAGAGGTGCTATTTTTGGACTTACTAGAGATACCAATAAAAATCAATTAGTAAAAGCTACCTTAGAATCTATTGCCTATCGCACTAAAGATTTAATTTTAGCCATGCAAACAGATGCTAAAATCTCTATAAAAAGCTTACATGTTGATGGTGGTGCTGCCGCTAATAATTTTTTAATGCAGTTTCAGGCCAACCTTTTAGATGCAGAAGTAAGACGAGCCACAATATTAGAGTCTACTGCTTTAGGTGCAGCATTTTTAGCTGGTATTGGTGCAGGTCTATGGACACAAGATGACCTTAGCCAACAAAAAAAGTTTGAAGCTACATTTACACCACAGATAAATGAAGAAAAAAGACAAAGCCTCTATAAAAAATGGTTAAAAGCCATTAAGAGAACCATGGATTGGGAAGATTAATTTAAGTCATGAAAAAAGATATAGAAATAAAAAAAGTAGAAGATTTAGAATTGGCTGTCATTCAAGAATATAATTCAACTTTCAAAGTGAATGATTGGTATGTTTACCTCATCAATAAAAGACCCAAAGATTTAGAATTGGTGTTAATTGTTTCTGATGGTAAAAATGATCAAAGCATTAGTTCGACTATGCGGCATAAAATTGAAAAACTGCCTGCTAATTCGGTGGCTAAAATTGAATTGATGCAAGAGGAAGTATTAAAATTAGACAACTATTTTAAAGTTACCTTTTTTGAAGACAATCATATGTTTGAAAAAACCTTCAAAGTTCCAAAAAACAGCATTAAAGAGGGCGCTTTAAGGCACCTTAAAATTCTAAATAAAAAAGGCGTAATATTTAAATAAAATGGCAAAGCAATACCAAGAAATTAATAGTAGAATTGAAAAATTTATTAATCATCAAAAAATATTTTTTGTCGCCACAGCTACAAAAGATAGTAGAATAAATCTTTCTCCTAAAGGAATGGACACCTTTAGAATTTTAAATAAAAAAAGAATTTTGTGGCTAAACTTAACAGGAAGTGGCAATGAAACCTCTGCTCATATTCAAGACGATGGGAGAATTACTATCATGTTTTGCGCTTTTGAAGGCGCTCCAATGATTTTACGTTTATATGGCCAAGGCAAAGTGATACATCCGCGAGATCTAGAATGGAAAGAGCTCAACTCTCATTTTCCTAATTTGGCAGGTGCTCGCCAAATTTTCGATATAGATATAGACATGGTGCAGACGTCTTGCGGAATGTCTATTCCCTATTTCGACTATCAAAAAGAGCGTTTACAACTAGACAATTGGGCCAAAGAAAAAGGAGAAGAAGGCATCTCTGATTATTGGACGGAAAAAAATCAAGAAAGTATTGATGGTCTGCCAACAAACATCAATTTATAAATGTGACTAGTTTTAGCAATTTTTACCGCAATATATTCATTGAGACTTTAAAAACTCAAACTTTCGATTTACTCATTATAGGTGGTGGTATTACCGGTGCTGGCATAGCTTTAGATGCTTCAAGCCGCGGTTTAAAAGTTG
This sequence comes from Bacteroidia bacterium, assembly GCA_030431085.1. Taxonomy (GTDB): domain Bacteria; phylum Bacteroidota; class Bacteroidia; order Flavobacteriales; family Flavobacteriaceae; genus Lutimonas. The sequence goes on along the minus strand of JAUIJW010000013.1, from coordinate 16,805 downwards.
CACTCATCGAAAAAAATGACTTTGCTTCGGGTACCAGCTCTAAATCGACTAAACTAATTCACGGAGGACTACGCTATTTAAAGCAGTTCGACTTTTGGCTCGTTAAAGAAGTGGGTACAGAACGGGCCGTCGTTCATCAACTAGCACCCCACTTGGTAGTTCCAGAAAAAATGTTACTTCCCATTATCAAAAACGGTACGTATGGCTCTTGGCTAACCTCTATCGGGTTAAAAATATATGATATTCTAGCCAGTGTAGAAAATGAAGACAAACGTAAAATGTTAAACAAAGTCGAGGCTTTGAAACTTGAGCCGCTTCTTTCATCAGATATTCTTGAAGGCGCTGGGCATTATGCAGAATACCGTACAGATGATGCTAGACTAACTCTTGAAATACTAAAAACAGCTTTTAAATTAGGGGCATTAGTCCTAAATTATACTAAACTCATCGGGTTTGATTATAAAAACCAACAAATTAGCGGAGCTCAGGCTATAGATACTATAAGTGGTTTAAAATTTAATATCAAAGCTAAATATACCATTAATGCCACAGGACCATGGGCAGACCAAATTTTGAACATTCAAAACACTCTAGAGAGCTTTCAAAAAAAACTACACCTTACTAAGGGGGTGCACATTGTTTTACCTCACTATAAACTACCTGTAAAACAATCTATTTATTTTGATGTGCCTGATGGAAGAATGATTTTTGCTATCCCAAGAGGTAATACCACTTATGTAGGTACTACAGAAACCAACTTTCATGGAGATCTCAATCAGGTTAAAGTAGAACAAGTTGATGCTTTGTATCTTATTTCTGCCATCAATAATATGTTTAAAACTATTGAACTTGATTTAAATGATATTTTATCAAGTTGGGCAGGTTTAAGACCTCTCATCCACCAAGAAGGCAAGTTACCCGGTGAGCTTTCCAGAAAAGATGAAATTTTCCAATCTAATAACGGATTAATCTCTATCGTCGGTGGTAAATTAACTGGGTATCGTAAAATGGCTGAACGCATTGTAGACCTAACTGCTAAAAAGCTTGATAACACTTATAGAATTAAATCAATAAAATCTCAAACCGAACAACTCAAATTATGTGGTGGAGATTTTAAAGACTATACCGAGGTAATAAAGTACACTCAAAGTATTTACCAAAAATTAAATATAGATGGTTTTTCATTAGCAGACATTAAAATACTAGTTCATCGATATGGCAAACAATGTGATACCATTTTAAATTATTATCGCACCTTGAATCAAAAGGATTTTAAAACAAAACTACTTAAGGCTGAAATATGGTTTTCAATCCATCATGAAATGGTTCAGAACCCAGAAGATTTTATTGTAAGAAGAACGGGGAAACTCTATTTTGAAATAGATACTCTAGAGACCCAAATTTCAACTATCATTGATGAGTTTAGTCACTACTTTGCTTGGTCTTTAAAAGAAAGAAAGTTACAAACACAAAAAGTTAAAACCTTAATTAAAGTTACTACACAGTTTAATTAAGTTTTTCTGTTAATTTTTGAAAAACCCTTTTAGGCTCCTTATTTTCATACAACACCTCATATACGGCATCGATAATTGGAGTTTTAGCTTCGTTTTTCTCGTTAAGTAAATGGGCACTTTTGGCGGCGTAATAACCCTCTGCTACCATACTCATGTCTAGCATAGCAGATTTTACGGTATAACCTTTACCAATCATATTACCAAACATTCTGTTTCGGCTAAATTTTGAATAACCGGTAACCAACAAATCTCCTAAATAAGCCGAATTGTTGATGTTACGTTTCATTTTATGTACCTTTTTTATAAAACGTTTCATTTCTCTAATGGCATTAGACATTAATACCGATTGAAAATTATCGCCATAACCCAACCCATGCGCTATTCCTGCAGCTATAGCATAGATGTTTTTTAGCATGGCTGCATACTCTGTACCTATAATATCATCAGAGGTTTTAGTATTGATATATCTACTCGACAATTTTTTTGCAATAAAATTGGCTTTATAGTCATCTTGACAAGCAATAGTGAGGTAAGACAATCTCTCCATAGCCACTTCTTCTGCATGACAAGGGCCCGTAATAATACCAATATCTTCAAATGGCACACCTAATATATCATGAAAGTGTTCTCCTACAATAAGACCAGTTTCCGGCACGATTCCTTTAATGGCAGAGAAAATAACTTTCCCATTTAAGGGGGTCTCAATTTTATCTAGTTCTCCTTTTAAAAAGGCTGAAGGAATAACAAATATGAGATAATCGGCATAATCAATCATTTCATTAATATCATCCGATAAAAATAACTTCTCTGGATGTAGTTCTGCTGAACTTAAGTAATTTGGATTATGCTTGTTTTTCTTGATGTGCTCGATAACATAAGTACTGCGCATGTACCACCCAATTTCTTTTTCATTCTCGCACAACATTTTTACAATGGCAGTGGCCCAACTACCACCTCCAAATACTGCTATTTTCATGTTTTTAGTCATTATTTTTTCTTGAACGGCAAAAATACTCATTTATATTAACTCGATTCTACCTTAGGAAATGAATGTTAAATTTAATATATTTGAGTAAGTTATACATCCTTTACACTGAGTTAATTATGAGTGATAATAATAAAAGCATCGAAGATGATTTAAAAAATGCTGCTAAAAAGGCTAAAGATTCTGCAAAAAATTTCGCCAAAGACTTAGATGAAAATACCAAAGAATTTCAAAAGGAGGCAAAGAATACAGCCGAAGAATTTACTCAAGGCGCCAAAGAAGCTTATGAGCAATTGACAGATAGTGGTGGCAGTAAAAGAATTCTCATTGGCATTCTAGCTATATTTTTTGGCACATTAGGTATCCATAAATTTGTATTGGGTTATACCAAAGAGGGTTTAATTATGCTTGTAATCTCTGTGTTTACCTTAGGTTTTGGCGCTTGGTTTATGGGTTTGGCTGGCCTTATTGAAGGCATTATCTATTTAACTAAATCAGATGAAGAATTTTATAATACCTATCAAGTAGGGAAAAAACCTTGGTTTTAAATTACTTATTTTGACCCTCGGCCAATTTTCTTTCTAATTCTGCCTGAAACTCTTCCATAGCAGGTTTTACCGTAGATTCTGGAATGTCTGCAATTCGAATATACATCAACCCGTCTACAGAGTTATTGAACTTAGGATCTACATTAAAAGCGACAAGCTTAGCATTTTGCTTAACATATTTTTTTAATAACACGGGTAAGCGTAAACTGCCTGGCTCTAACTCATCAATAACCCTATCGAATTTGTTCATGTCAGATTCTGTAGTATCAAATACAAAATGTTTATCGGCATCTTTAAGTTTTACTTTATACTCTTTTTTAGGATGAACATATTGCGCAATATAAGGATCGTAATAATTAGACTTCATGAATTCAATCATTAATGATTTCGAAAAATTCGAAAACTGATTACTGATACTTACGCCGCCCATTAAATAACTATATTCTGGATATCTTAAAGTTACATGAATGATTCCGCGCCATAACAAAAACAAAGGCATTGGTTTCTGTTGGAATTCTTTAACAATAAACGCTCTTCCCATTTCAATGGTTTGCTCCATCATTTTATAGAGCTCGGGTTCAATTCTAAACAGCTCATTAACATAAAAACCATCAATACCATAGGTCTCAAAAATTTCCTTTCCAAGGCCCATTCTATACGACCCGACAATTTTTTTGGTGTGATCATCCCATAGAAATAAATGCTTATAAAAAGTATCGAAATCATCTAAATCAATAGACTTGTTTGTTCCTTCTCCTACTGCTCGAAAAGTAATTTCTCTAAGCCTCCCTATTTCTAATAATATATTTTGTATTTCTGAACTGTCTGCAAAATACACCTTATAATTTTTACTAGAAAATAAACACTTTTCGTTTTGATTGAGGTTATTGATTTCTTCTTGAATCTTAGTAGAATCTATTTGCTCAATTATTTTTTTAGGTGATTTACTAATCTTAAGTAGCTCTTTGTTTAATATAGGAATAGACTTTTTTTCGTAGGTATTACCTAGCATATAGGTTTTTTTCCTTAAAAAATTATGAAAGTCTTGTAGCGATTCATATTTGTCTTGCTCTTTGGTATAGATGGGTTTACCTACTCTTACTTTAACAACTCGATCTTTCTGCGTTAATAATTCTGAAGGCAATTTAGCTGTTCTAAGCGTATCACTTAAATCTGCCAACCAATAAAATAATTTACTGTTTTTAGCGTGAAAATAAATTGGCACAATGGGTACATTGGCTTTTTTTATCAATTTAATGGCACCAACTTCCCAAGGCTTATCTTCAACTATGCTGCCATTTTTAACTGTTGAAACTTCACCGGCAGGAAAAATACCTAGTGGTTTACCTTCTTTTAAATGAGTTAATGCACTCTTAATACCTTGCACACTTGAATGGGCATCTTTTCTATCTTCGAACGGATTAACAGGCATTACATATTTTTTCAAAGGCTCAATCCGGTGGAGTAAAAAATTGGCGATAATTTTATAATCTGGTCTCTGATCTACAATAAGTTTCAATAATAAAATGCCATCGATGCCCCCTAACGGATGGTTCGACACTGTGATAAAAGCACCTTCTTTAGGAATTCGTTTTAAATCTTCTTCAGGTATTTCAAAATCTATTTTTACCTCTTTTAAAATGGCATTTAAAAACTCTAAATCATTTTTATCCTTATGCTTATCATAAATCTTGTTTAGCCTAGAAATACGTGTAGTCTTTAAAAAGAGCCAACCCGTAAAATTGCCCAACCAACCTAATTTTTCTAGATGAAGTAATTTTGCAATGTCTTTCGATGATACTAAACTCATTTTATTCGGCTTGATTTAGTGACTAACTGCACAGTTTCTCTACTCGATTGCTTAATGAGCACTTCTTTATCTTTTTCAATTAATGCAACAGAGCGCTGGTTATAATGCCTAATGGTATACAATGATAACTCTAGATTGTATAGACAAATATAATTTAATTTCAGTTGGTCGAACAATTTATCGAAATTATTGAAATTATCTTCTATACACAATGAAAAACTAATGGCAGAATTTTGAATTAAATTAACCTTTATCTGATATTGATGAAGAAGGTTAAAAATTTCACTGATATCATTCTCCATGATAAACGAAAAATCTTTGGCCGCTATAGAAATTAAAATTTGATGTCTTTTTATTATATAACACGATGTTTTAGGCACCAAACTTGCTCCCTCTGTAATTGTTGTTCCGCCTTGTTTTGGATGAATGAACGATTTTACCAATAACGGAATTTTTTTTCTTTGTAGTGGTTGTAAGGTTTTTGGGTGAATGATACTTGCCCCATAAAACGCCATTTCAATAGCTTCTTTATATGAAATTTGATGTAATAAGGTTGTCTCTTTAAAAACTCTAGGATCTGCATTAAGAACTCCAGGTACATCTTTAAAAATCGCTACTTCTTGCGCATCCATACAATAGGCAAAAATTCCTGCCGTATAATCTGAACCTTCTCTACCAAGCGTTGTGGTAAATCCCTTATGATTTTGAGCTATAAATCCCTGAGTAATGTACAAACCGCTGAGATTTACTGCTTGTTTAACCTTTTTTTCTGTACTATGCCAATCAATTTTTGCACGCCTGTAATCATCATTAGTTATAATACAACATCTGGCATCTAACCATTGTATAACTTCTAAATTATTCTTTATATAAGCAAAACAAATTTTCGTTGAAATGAGCTCGGCTACACTTACAATCTGATCGTAAATAAAATTAAAATCTTGTGTATTATTTACTCTTAAAAAATCATTAAGATCCTTAAAATTCTCATCCACCAAAGTGTAAACTTCATGGTCTTGATCTAAAAATAGCTCCTTACAAATCTTGTAATGAAATTCTCTGGCTTGTTGAATAAGATTAACCACCGGACTTTCTTTGGTGAAATAAGCTTGTGCAATCTTTTCGAAATGATTGGTCATCTTACCCATAGCAGATACCACAATCACTCCTGTTTCAACCTTTGACTGTTGAATTATTCTTAAAATATTTTTGACCCCACTAGCATCCTTTACAGAAGCTCCACCAAATTTGTATACCTTCATTCAAGTTTATCTATTGCTTTGCTGCTTTACATAATTTAAAAGCACTTCATTTTCTATCTGAGCAATACACCAATTTTTAAACACTGTAGCTCCAGTGCTTTCATAAAATTCTATGGCATTGGTATTCCAATCCAATACATCCCAAGACACTCTGCGATATCCTAAATCAACAGCACTTTGTAGCACTTTAGTATAAAGTGCTTTACCAATACCATTCCCTCTATATTTTTCGTGTACTATAAGATCTTCTAAATGTAATGAAACGCCTTCCCAAGTTGAAAATCTTGGATAAAAAAGTGCCATACCAAGTACTTCATCATCTTTTACCGCCAAAAAAACCTCAAATGAGGGTGGTGATTTAAACCCTTCTCTTTCTAAATCGTCTACTTTAATCTTAACAGCATCTGGCTGATTTTCAAATGCTGCCAGTTCTTTAATCAGGAGATACGCCTCTGGCATATCTGCTTTTTTTGCTTTTCTTATGGTAAATTGCATACTCATTATTTCTTGACAAATTTAAGTATTAATGTTTACGAAAATTAAAATATCTTTGTGCAGATATATAAGGTGTTTGATTTCAAAACCCTCAAAAAAATATATTCATGAAAAATCATATGACTCTTGGAGAGTTTATCATTGAAAACCAAAAAGATTTTCAGTACTCTTCAGGAGAGTTGTCTCGCCTACTAAGCTCTATTAAGCTTGCCCTCAAAGTTGTAAATCACGAAGTTAACAAAGCCGGTTTGGTTGATATACTAGGCGATGCTGGTGATACAAACATTCAAGGAGAAGACCAGCAAAAATTAGATGTATATGCTAACGAAGTGTTTATGCGCACTTTAATAAATCGTCAAATTGTTTGTGGTATTGCCAGTGAAGAGGAAGACGAATTTGTTATTATTGAAGGCAAAAATAAATCACATGACAATAAATATGTAATGTTAATCGATCCGCTTGACGGTTCGTCGAACATAGATGTTAATGTTTCTGTTGGAACCATTTTTTCTATTTACAGACGTGTTTCGCCTATAGGAACTCCGGTCACCAACGAAGATTTTTTACAACCTGGTAATTTACAAGTAGCTGCGGGATATGTTGTCTATGGCACTTCTACCATGTTGGTTTATTCTACCGGACATGGCGTTAACGGGTTTACATTGAATCCTGCCTTAGGCACATTTTATTTGTCTCATCCACACATGAAATTTCCAGAGGATGGTAACATTTACTCGATTAATGAAGGTTACTATGTTCACTTTCCTCAAGGTATTAAAGATTACTTGAAATATTGTCAAGAAGAAAAAGAAGATCGTCCGTACTCTGCCCGATATATAGGATCTTTGGTTTCAGATTTCCATAGAAACATGATTAAAGGCGGTATTTACCTATACCCAACAAGCTCAAAATCGCCGCAAGGTAAACTAAGATTATTATACGAATGCAACCCTATGGCTTTTATTGCAGAACAAGCAGGTGGTAAGGCTAGCGATGGATACCGACGTATTTTAGAAATTAAGCCTACAGAATTGCACCAAAGGGTACCGTTTTTCTGTGGTAGTAAAAACATGGTTGAAAAAGCTGAAGAATTTATGGCTAAGTACCCAGAAGATGCAAATTATTGATTTATGGGTCTTATTAAAGTAAAAAATATTAGAGTATACGCCTATCATGGCTGTTTGATTGAAGAAGGAAAAATAGGATCTGATTACCGTGTAGATCTTACGGTAAAAGCTGAATTAAAAAAATCTGCTAAAACAGATCATCTAGCTGATACGGTAGATTATGTGCATTTAAATTCTATTGTAAAAGAAGAAATGGCCATTCGTTCTAAACTTCTTGAAACGGTAGCTGATAGAATTTTAGATAGAATTTTAGATGAGATTAACTTGGTAAATCACGCTAAGGTTAAAGTTTCTAAACTAAATCCTCCCATTGGTGGTAATGTAGAAATGGTGAGTATTATCATGGAAAGAAAACGATAAGATTTAAGTTACTGAGTAAGCTTGGTAAGTTTTGGTTGACGAAGGTGATAGTACACCCCAAATAAAGATACCCCAGCCGTAAGTATTGAAAAAAGTAAGCCAACAGTAACCGAAATTGACGTGTCTATATAAAGTAATTGAGAGGCTTCATAAAAAATATACTCTCGCACTCCAATCCCCGCAAAGGAAAATATTGATAAGACAGAGGATACCAAAAACACAATGGTATAATGCCAAATATTTTGCGAATCTCCTAAGCTTAAAACCAAACAAATCACACATAAAACTTGTAATAGTTGTACGCCAATAGAGTAAAACAGTGTTTTTGTAAAAACTGGTAGAAACCTATTAAAGAACTGTTTGATAATTATATACGCTACCAGTATCACAGTAATAAAACCTATAGGAATGAGCCAAGTCAATTGCATTGGTGCCAAAAACACATAACTCAATATTGATATGAGTAAACCAATGGCCGTTAAACCCATAAACCTATCGATAAATACTGCCGTGGTTAATGTTTTAATTTTCCAGCCAAAATGTTTATTTAAAATATAGACCTTATATGCGTCTCCACCAATGCCTCCAGGAATAAAAAAATTGTAAAACATGCCTATGAGATATAAAACCATATTGCTTTTAGAGGATAAATAATATCCTCTTACTTCAAAAAAAAGCAACAAACGTATGGCAGATAATAACTGAGATAATATAAATAGCAACAGTGCTGCCATAAAATACCAAGGATTAACCTTGACAACCGTACTATAAATCTCTGTAATAGAAATTTTGGTGAAAACTAAGTATAATAAAAAAACACTCAATCCAATTTTGAGTACTTTAGACATTATTTTTTTACTATTGGCTTTCAATCGTAGTGATTTTTCTAATAAAGTAAGGCTTTTTGTTTTGAGATTCGTAGTAAGTACGCATGAGTAAATCCGTTACAATGCCAATGGTAAATAACTGAATCCCTACTAGTATAAACAAAACGCCTAAAATTAATAGCGGTCTATTACCAATATCATTACCTAATAACTTAACAATAAGCAAATAGATATTAATCAATACCCCAGCAAAAAAGAAAAAATATCCCATATTACCAAAGAGATAAATAGGCTTTTGCATATACTTTCGTTGAAAGATAAGTAAAAACAAATCGTTTAATACTTTAAATGTTCTTCCTAAACCGTATTTAGATACCCCATACTTTCTAGAATGGTGTTTTACATCAACTTCTGTAATTTTTGCCCCATTTAAATGAGCTAGAACAGCAATAAAACGGTGAAACTCACCGTACAGATTTAAATCTTTAGCTGTTTCTCTAGTGAATACTTTTAGGGCACAACCTTGATCTGTAATTTTTAACTTGGTAGCTCTTCTAATGATTAAATTTGCAATTTTTGACGGAAAAGTTCTTATCAGAGAATCTTGTCTTTTTTTTCTAATCCCAGTTACCAAATCCCAATCGCCAGATTTTAGAATCTCCAGCATCTTTGGTATATCTGAAGGATCATTTTGTAAGTCCCCATCCATAGTAATGATATAATCGCCTTTAGCATAATCTATCCCTGCCATGGTAGCAGAACTCTGCCCGTAATTTTTTTTCATCTCAATCAGTACCACCTTCGGATTCTTCATATTTTTAACCACATTTCGAGTGTTATCCATAGAAAAATCATCAATAAAAATAATTTCATAGCGGTAACCTACAAGTGCGGCTTCTATTGCCTCAGTTAGCAACACAACATTATCTTGTTCGTCGTAAACAGGTATAACAATCGACAATAGATCGGTGGTATTCATAAATCTCAATTAGGGCTTCAAAATTATACAATTATTTTGAAACGCCCTTTTATTTATATAATAAGTGTATTTTTGAACACAGAAATCTTTCTATTTAACATCTCTGTAATGGATCAATTTTTATCTAAACCAATCACTTATTTATTGTACACACTTTTAGCCCTTGTGTATATTTCTGGATTATTTATTGTATTGATGGAAAATGATTCTGCCCAGCATGCTACCATGGCCATGCATATGTATCTTGAAAATGATTTCACTAATCTTATTAAAGGTGTTAATGATTATCTAGACAAACCTCATATGCATTTTTGGCTGGCTGCATTATCATTCAAAATATTTGGAGTAAGTCACTGGGCATACAGAATTCCTGCTTTGCTTTTTACTATTTTAGGAGCCTATTCATGCTTTCAACTTGCTAAAACATTTTACGGCAAAAAATCTGCCCATTTAGCCTCTTTGATTTTTCTATCTGCACAAGCCGTTATTTTATCAAACCACGATGTACGTACAGATGCTGTATTAACGGGTGCAAGTATTTTCTCTATCTGGCAATTGGTTTTGTATGTTAAAAACAACACCATAAAATCTATAATTTTAGGCTGTATAGGTTTAGGTATAGCGTTTAGTACTAAAGGTCAACTAGCGGTATTTATGATTGGAAGTTATTTACTTTGCCATATTTTATACACCAGAAAATGGAGTGCGGTTTTGAACTGGAAAGTTATTTTAGGACTTATTGTTTTTCTAATCACATGCTCACCTTTATTTTATGCTTATTATATGCAATTTGATGCTCATCCCGAAAAGGTCATTAATGGTCAAACCGGAGTGTCTGGCATTAAGTTTATATTATGGGATCAAAGCTTTAACCGATTAACTGGCACAGGCTTTGCAGGCAATAACACCGACTATTTTTTCTTTTTCCATACCCTACTATGGGCCTTTTTACCTTGGGCGATTTTAGCTTATTTTGGCATCTTTGGAAGATCATATCAGTTTATCAAGAACAAATTTAAGTACAAAAATAATCTCGAATTTTTAACTGTAGGTGGCTTTTGGTTAATCATGATCATCATCAATACTTCTAAGTCAAAATTGCCACATTATATGAATTCTATGTTTCCGTTAGTGGCTGTGCTTTTGGCTGGATATCTCGCATATTTATTTGATCATCACAAGACTAAAATTCTAAAAATTATGCTAACCGTTCAATACTTTATAATTGGTATTGGCAGTATTTTAGCTATCATACTATTAACTCAAGTGTTTGGTGTACCATCAACTCTATTAAGTGTTATCTACATTCTATTGTTAGCGTTACTTATTTACTTTATCTATAAAAAACAGCATCCTATTAGTAAAATAATGACCATCTCTGTATTATTTTCTGTGTTTTTAAATTTTGGATTAAACACTACTTTTTACCGTAAACTATTAAAGTACCAAGCTGGAATAGAAGTACTAGATTTAATGAAAAAACACGATATTGAGGCAGAAGACATAATCATGATAGACAACTCATACAGTTGGCCACTAATTTTTTATACTCAAACCGAAATAGCACATGTTGCCCCTTCTAATATAGAAAATCAAAAAGGGAAATGGTTGTTTATTTACGATAGAGATCGGTCTCAAATTTCTGATCAGAATATTGAATGGCAGCAAGAATATGAAATTCCGTATTATCGAGTAACCATGCTTTCCCTGCCGTTTTTAAACCCTAAAACAAGAGCTCAAACACTTAAAAAAGCCTACCTTTTAAAAATTACTGAATAGAATCTGCCGAGGTTAACCTTTTTTTATAGCTTCTTAAATAGGTTCCTTTTTTAGAATTTTTGGCAAAATTGCTAAATATTAAAGGAAACCTCGTGTTTTGCCTCGCTTCTTCGTTAGAATAATTCTCAAATTCAATTCTATACAATGCACTAAACAAAACAGCCCTACCTGTACCATGATAACAATGAATTAGCACAGGATAAAGCGAAGAATCTTTCATTATCTCCACAAATTGGTCTACCGTTTCATCAGTTGGAATTTGTTTTGAAGGAATGCTAATATGTTGCACCCCTTCAACCTTAGCCAAAGCATCAGCCTCGGCCGCGATATCTGAATATTTCGCAGGGTTCAATCGATCTTGAACAGATCCTGTTCTAAGATCTATTATCGTTTTAATACCATGTTCTTTGGCAAAATCACCCACTTTTTCTGGCGGAATTACCGAAGAGCTATACACCTTATTTTTACTAATTTCTGTAAATCTGTAATTAATATGAACCTCATACACATAAATGGCTGCAGAAACTACAGCAATAGCTATCAACGCAATAATGAGTTTTTTTCGCATTTTTCAATCGATTGATTACCTAAATATAATTTTTGCAAAGATAGTCTTTAAATTACAAACTACTTAGCCTTTCATCTTCACATTCTATTTACTGGGTATTTTAATTGTTAATTACTTTTTTTTATTTAAATTTGCCACCTAAAATTTTGGCGTTGTGGCCGAGTGGCTAGGCTGGGCTCTGCAAAAGCTCCTACAGCGGTTCGAATCCGCTCAACGCCTCTAAACCTCGCAGAATCTCTGTTGAGGTTTTTTTGTTTTTTTTAACACCCTTTTACCCTAAAATTCGCATATTTGTAGCGCTTATCTAAATTATCTATGCAAATTTACCCAATAGAAACTGGTAATTTTAAACTAGACGGTGGTGCTATGTTCGGGGTTGTGCCTAAAGTTATCTGGCAAAAAACCAACCCTGCAGATCAAAACAACTTGATCAATATGAGTTTACGATGTATGCTTATTGAAGATGGTAATCAACTCATACTTATTGATACAGGGACAGGCCGTAAACAATCCGATAAATTTTTTAGTTACTACTACCCTTACGGGGATGATACCTTAGATAGTTCTTTAGCCAAATACGGTTTTAATCGTGATGATATTACCGATGTATTTCTTACCCATTTACATTTCGATCACTGCGGTGGGTGCATTCAATGGAATAAAAATAAAACAGGCTATGAACCCGCTTTTAAAAATGCTAAATTTTGGAGCAACAAAAATCATTGGCAATGGGCTACGCAACCTAATGCCAGAGAAAAAGCTTCTTTCTTAACAGAGAATATTTTGCCTATAGAAGCATCTGGACAGTTAAATTTTATCGATGCCGATGACTCTGGGTATCTAAAAAATTCCCCTTTAGGATTTGATATTTTATTTGTGGATGGTCATACAGAAAAGCAAATGATTCCACATATCACCTATCAAGGGAAAAAATTAATTTTTATGGCTGATCTCCTACCCACTACTGGGCATATCCCGTTGCCATATGTCATGGGTTATGATACTAGACCTTTGTTAACACTAGATGAAAAACAAACCTTTTTAGACCGTGCTGTAAAAGAAAACTATTACCTCTTTTTAGAACACGATGCCTCTCATGAAATTTGTACTTTAAAACAGACAGAAAAAGGTGTAAGGTTAGACCAAACCTATCAATTTAATGAAATTTTTAACCTCAAATAATTACAATTAAAACCAATACAATGAATAAAAAATTAATTTTAGGATTAAGTGTTGCAGTAGCATTATCGGCTTGTAGCACAACAAAATCTATCCACAGCAAAGCCATACCAGAAGGTGATGCTACCGCAGTAACAATCCCTGCCAAGGTAGGTAAAATGAGCGAAGAAGAAGTAAGAGCTTGGCCTCATGCCGATATTTACGCAGACTCTATTCCTGGCATGAGCTTAAAAAAGGCCTATGATTTTTTACAAGGTAAAAAAGGTACCACGATTATTGTAGGTGTTATTGATTCTGGAATAGATCGAGAGCATGAAGATTTAAAAGATGTAATCTGGGTAAATTCAGATGAAATAGCTGGAAATGGTATAGATGATGATAAAAATGGTTATGTAGATGACGTTTATGGGTGGAACTTTTTAGGTGGTGATAAAGGCGAATCTGCTCCAGAACAATTAGAAGTAACTAGATTATATAAAAAATTAAGTGCTAAGTATGGCGGTAAATCCGAAAGCGATATTGCCGATGCAGATAAAGAAGAGTTTGCCCTTTACAAAAAAGTAAAAAAGGACTTCGAAAAAAGAGTTTCTGAAGCCAATAAAAACTACGAATACTACAAAGGTTTAGAAACTATGTTAATAGATGCAGATAATGCTGCTAAGGCTAAATTTGGCGAAAATTATACTGCTACTCAAATAAAAACTTTACCTACAGAAGAGCAATCTCCATTACTAATTAGAGTTTTAGAATCTGGTGCTTCGGCTCAAGATGCTATTGACCAATTAAAAGGTGGATTAGATTATTACGGCGACCAAATCAAAGTAAGCTACAATCTAGATCTTGATGGTAGAGCAAAAGTAGGTGATAATCCATACGATATCAACGATGTGCCTTATGGTAATGGTTATACCATTGGTTCTAAAGATGATGAAATGCATGGTACTCACGTAGCCGGAATTGCTTTGGCCTCAAGAAACAATGGCAAAGGAATGAATGGTGTGGCTCAAAATGTAAAATTACTTACAGTTCGTGCCGTACCAGATGGTGATGAATATGATAAAGATGTAGCACTTGCTATTCGTTATGCCGTAGATAATGGAGCTAAAGTTATTAATATGAGTTTTGGTAAAAGCTATTCACCAAATCCAGAATGGGTACATGAGGCTTTTAAATATGCGGCCAGCAAAGATGTATTATTGGTACATGCTGCTGGAAACGATGGGAAGGATATAGACAAGAGTGACAATTTCCCTACAGATGCTCCAGATAAAGTTAATGAAATTGTAGACAATGTGATTACTGTTGGGGCCATGACCAGAAATTACAATGAAGATTTAGTGGCTTCTTTCTCTAATTACGGTAAAAAGAATGTAGATATTTTTGCTCCTGGATTAGAAATTTATTCTACTATTCCCAAAAATGAGTATAAATCTATTCAAGGTACTTCAATGGCTGCCCCAGAAGTTGCTGGCGTAGCAGCTTTAATTCGTTCGTATTATCCAGAATTATCTGCGAGTCAGGTAAAACATATTATTATGAATTCTGGAATTAAAGTTAATCTAGATGTTAAATTACCTAAGGGTAATGGAAAAAAGGTTCCTTTTAGTGATTTATCTGTATCTGGAAGAGTGCTTAATGCCTATAATGCCTTAAAAATGGCAGATCAAGTGGTTAATGGTAAATAAACCATCGTTAATCTTTAACCATAAAAAAGCTATAAGGACCATGGTCTTTATAGCTTTTTTATTACCCTTTAAATAAAAATCGCAGTTTTACAAAATCATCCTCTATTAATTTGAAATCCTATCAAATTTTTAAATGAGATTTTAGACATAAAATTTGATACATTTGTTAAATTATCTGTAAGATTTAAACTCAACCCTAAATATTAATTGAACAATGAAAAAAATACTAATGATAGCGCTTTTAATTATAGGAATTAAAAGCACGGCACAAAACACAAGTTATTGGCAACAACATGCCAGTTATACCATGGATATAGACATGGATGTTAATACCTACACTTATCAAGGCAAGCAAAAATTAGTCTATACTAATAACTCTCCAGATGTTTTAGACAAAGTGTTTTACCATCTTCAATTTAATGCTTTTCAACCTGGTAGTGAAATGGATATCAGGTTACAAACTATTGGCGACCCAGATAAGCGTATGATGGTTAATATTGGCACCAAAGATAAACCAGAATTGGTATCAAAAATATCACAATTAAAACCTAATGAAATCGGTTATCAAAAAATAAAATCACTTTATCAAGATGGTAGAACCGTGAAGTATGAAGTTATTGGTACCATTTTAAAAGTGACTTTAAACAAGCCTATTGCCCCTGGTGAGAAATCAACTTTTAATATGGAGTTTGAAGCACAAGTTCCTTTACAAATTAGAAGATCTGGCAGAAATAATAGCGAAGGTGTTGCCCTTTCTATGACTCAATGGTACCCTAAATTAGCAGAGTATGATTATGAGGGGTGGCATGCCAATCAATATATCGCTAGAGAATTTTATGGTGTATGGGGAGATTTTGATGTTAAAATTCATATTGATAAAAATTATGTTGTTGGTGGTACAGGCTATCTTCAAAATCCACAAGAGGTTGGACATGGTTATGAGGATACCTCAAAACCATTAAAAAGACCTAAAGGTAAAAAGCTAACTTGGCATTTTAAAGCTCCTAATGTACATGATTATGCTTGGGCTGCAGACCCAGAATTTGTACATGATAAAATCAAAGGTGAAAATAATGTAACACTACATTTTTTATATAAAAACGATCCTGAAATCAAAGAAAACTGGAAAAATTTACAACCAAAAACAGCAGAAATTTTAACTTACCTCAATACCCATATCGGGCCTTACCCATATCAACAATATTCTGTAATTCAAGGGGGTGATGGAGGCATGGAGTATGCCATGTGTACTCTTATTACCGGTAAAAGAAAATTTAGTAGTTTGGTAGGTGTAACGGCCCATGAGTTTGCACATTCATGGTTTCAATTTGTATTGGCGTCTAACGAAAGTAAACATGCTTGGATGGACGAAGGATTTACCTCTTATATCTCGGCTAGAGCGATGAATCAAGTAATGGCTCAGGGCAAAACTTATCCAAATTTAGAATCTTATCCTTCTTATTATTATTTGGTGGGTTCTGGCAAAGAAGAGTCTCAAACCATGCAATCTGACCGCTACGACAGTAATATGGCATATAGCATATCTGCCTACGTTAAAGGTAATATTTTCTTAGCTCAGCTAGGTTATATTATTGGTGATGATTATTTAGCTCAAACATTAAAAAAATACTATGCAGATTTTAAGTTTAAACATCCACAACCTAACGATATTAAGAGAACCGCAGAA
>JAUIJW010000197.1 GCA_030431085.1 Bacteroidia bacterium | reverse complement strand
AATTTTTGTGACAATTTAGCTAAATCTAGTGCTTGATTTACATATTCTGTTCTTTTGCTTTTAGCATTCAAGATTTTTTGCATTAAATCACTGTTAGTGTTCACTACTAAATTATACATCTCCGGAAAATTATTCATTCCCATAATGCCACCACCTCCAGTTTGTTGCATTTCTTTCATTCTTCGCATAAACTCTGGCTGTGTGATGATAAACGGATTAGAATTAGAATCCATAGACTCCAACTGAACAGTATATTTTTCTTTAGGCACAATCTCTTCAATAATTGTTTTCAAACGTTCTTGCTCCTTCTCACTTAATTTAGAAATTTGCTCTTCTTCTTTTTGAATTAGCTTATCAATAGGATCTGCATCAACTCTTGCAAATTTCACCTTTTCATTCTCTGTTTCTAATTTTTGAATTAAATGCGATACAATTGGAGAATCTAACAATAATACTTCATACCCCTTACCTTCTGCTTCTTCAATAAAACTGTGTTGCTCTTCTGCATTGGTAGCATAGAGTACCACTAGGTTATCATCCTTATCTGTTTGAGCTACTTTAAGTTTATCTTTTAATTCATCAAAAGTGAAGTATTCATCTTTAACTGTAGGGAACAAAGCAAAATTCTTAGCCTTATCAAAAAACTTAGGCTCAGAAAGCATACCATACTCAATTACAATTTTAATGTCGTTCCATTTTTTCTCAAACTCTTCTCTGTTATTTTTAAACAAAGAGTTTAACTTATCTGCCACCTTTTTAGTGATATACGATGATATTTTCTTCACGGCGCCATCGGCCTGCAAATAACTTCTAGAAACATTTAATGGAATATCTGGAGAATCAATAACTCCTCTTAACATTTGTAAAAAATCTGGTACAATTCCTTCAACATTATCAGTTACAAAAACCTGGTTTTGATACAACTGAATTTTGTCCTTTTGTAAATCCATGTTAGCAGCCATTTTTGGGAAATACAAAATTCCTGTAAGATTAAAAGGATAATCTACATTTAAATGGATGTTAAACAAGGGCTCCTCAAACTGCATAGGATACAATTCGCGATAAAAAGACGAATAATCTTCTTGTTTTAACTCGCTTGGTTGCTTAGTCCATGCTGGGTTTGGATTATTGATGATATTATCTACCGTTATAGTTTCTGGTTTAGCATCTTTATCTGCCCCTTCTGGTAATGGTAATTCTTCTTCTTTTGTTCCGAATTTTATCGGAATTGGCATGAATTTATTATACTTATTCAATAACTCACTAATACGGTGATCTTCTAAAAATTCTGTCGAATCTTCATCAATATGAAGTACTATTTCTGTACCTCTATCTTCTCTATCACATTTTTTCAATGTATATTCTGGAGAGCCATCACAAGACCAATGCGCTCCTTCTGTACCTTCTTTATAAGATTTGGTGAAAATTTCAACTTTCTCTGCCACCATAAAAGCAGAATAAAATCCTAGTCCAAAATGCCCAATAATTCCAGCGTCATTTTTCTCGTCTTTGTATTTTTCTAAAAACTCTTCTGCCCCAGAAAAAGCCACATCATTGATATATTTTTTTACCTCTTCTTGGGTCATACCAATACCTTGATCGATAATATGTAGTTTTTTATTTTCTTTATCTAATTTAACTTCTATCATTAAATTATCTGCATCTCCTTTAAATTCATCTATCGATGTTAAATGCTTTAACTTTAAAGAAGCATCTGTTGCATTAGAAATTAATTCTCTTAAGAAAATTTCATGATCTGAGTATAAAAATCTTTTGATTAATGGAAAGATATTCTCTACAGCTACATTTATTTTACCTTTAGCCATAATTATTTTAATTTTAAAATTATTCGGTTTTACCATGTCAAAAAAAATACCAAACTCTTTAAAGTGACATGTTGACAGACGTCCTAATAAAATACATTGCATTGCATAATAAATTATTACTAAATTTGCCTAAAAGGCCACACCTTAATAAATATAAACATTCACTAAATTCAAATTATGTATAACTCAAAAATTGCCGGGCTTGGATTTTATGTTCCCGAGAACATAGTAACGAACGATGACCTTACTCAATGGATGGACACCAGCGATGAATGGATTCAAGAAAGAACTGGTATTAAACAACGCCATTGGATTGCAGATGATAGCAATGAAACCTCTGCCACAATGGGTGCTGAAGCCGCAAAAATTGCCATTGAAAGAGCGGGAATGACTAAAGATGATATAGATTTTATTGTATTTGCTACCTTGAGCCCAGATTATTACTTTCCTGGTTGTGGTGTTCAAATTCAAGACATGTTAGGTATGGATACTATTGGTGCCATAGACATTAGAAATCAATGTTCAGGGTTTATCTATGGATTAGCAACTGCAGATCAGTTTATTAAAACAGGTATGTACCAAAATGTTTTGGTCATTGGCGCAGAGTATCACTCTAACGGTTTGGATAAAACCACTCGCGGACGAGGTGTTAGTGTAATCTTTGGTGATGGTGCTGGTGCCTGCGTACTTACGCGCACAGAAGATCAAACTAAGGGTATTTTATCTTCTCACCTACATAGTGAGGGTAAACATGCAGAAGAATTGGTAGTAAAATCGCCAAGCATTAAGCATTGGGTACCAGAAATTATTGATTCTAATGGTGAAGATCTATCTTATTTTCCATATATGAATGGTACGTTTGTATTTAAAAATGCAGTAGTTCGTTTTAGTGAAGTTATCATGGAGGGTCTAACTGCCAATCAATTATCACCTACAGACATTGATTTATTTATTCCGCATCAAGCGAATTTAAGAATTGCTCAATTTGTACAACAGAAATTCAAACTATCTAACGATCAGGTTTACAACAATATCATGAACTATGGCAATACTACTGCCGCTTCAATTATTATAGCACTTACGGAAGCTTGGGAAAAAGGTAAAATAAAAGATGGAGATTTGGTGGTATTAGCTGCCTTTGGTAGCGGTTTTACTTGGGGTAGTACCATTATTAGGTGGTAAAAAAACTTAAATAAAATAAAAAATCCAGAATTAAATAATTCTGGATTTTTTATTAATATTATGGACATTCATCATCATCTAGATAATCTGGAATACCATCATTATCACAGTCTGCATCTTTGCCGTTGGCTATTTCATCTTTAGTAGGAATACCATCATTATCATCATCCACATCTAAAAAGTTAGGCACACCATCTTCATCTGTATCATCATTATTTGCATTACCGTCTTGATCAAGATCTTCTTCATTATTTGTTAAACCATCATTATCAGAATCGGCTATAACTACTTTTCCTAAGCCTACAAAAAAATACAAGCAAGAATTAGCCGGAATGGTAGGTGATGCAAATTCGCCGTAAGCCAAACCAGATGGCATGAATATGATACCTTCTCCTGTATTTTCATACCCAAAAGATTCGTCTGGATATATTACCTTATCTCCAGATTTATAATTTGGCATGCCATACCGCCAACCATCAATAACGTTTGTTAAAGCTAGCCATGATCTTTTTGAAGCATAACTCAAATTTTGATCAAACATCGTGCTATCTAACAAAAACCCTCGATATACCATCTGTACAGAATCATTCATGCTTGGATTAATACCAGAACCTTCTTGATCTATATAATAATATAACTTATAATTTATATCATTTTTTTCTACATCCTTAATTTTAACCAACTCATAAAGTGAGGTTTCATCGTTTAAAATAGTGTCTATCTCTTTTTCAGGAGTTAAATAATGTGATTGTAAAAACTCTACTAATAAATCATCATCAATTAAAGCTTGTGCTACAGGATCGTGTTTCTCTTTATCATCATCATCATTATTACAAGAAAATACAGCCACTGCAAGCATTACAATTATCGAAATATTTTTCCAACTCATAGATAAAATTTTTAATCGCGCAATTTACAATTTTTTACAACTTTAAATACACTCATTAACAATATAATAAAGGATTAGGCTATTGTATGATTTTGGAAGGTTATCAAAGTTTTATTTTCAAACTTTGAACCTTACAAATATAAATGTCTTTAGCTA
>JAUIJW010000196.1 GCA_030431085.1 Bacteroidia bacterium | reverse complement strand
AATGGTGTATTTAGCCAAAGAAATGGATCGTCAAGATTTTAAAATTCCCTTATTGATTGGTGGTGCAACAACTTCTAAAGCACATACCGCAGTAAAAATAGATCCAGAATATAAAAATGCGGTGGTGTATGTGAACGATGCTTCAAGAGCCGTAACGGTAGTTGGAGATTTACTCAATCAAAAAACAACCAACGCTTATGTAGCTAAATTAAAAAAAGACTATGATGAATTTCGTGAAAAATTCTTGTCTAGGGGCAAAACTAAAAAGTATTTAAGTTTAGCGGATGCTAGAGCGAATAAATTTGACATAGACTGGGCGAACGCAACTATAGATGAGCCTAAGGAGTTAGGGGTACAAAAGTTAACACAATTAAGTTTAAAAGAATTAGTGCCATTTATAGACTGGCAACCTTTTCTTATATCTTGGGATTTGCATGGTAAATTTCCTGAAATTTTAAAGGATAAGCTCGTAGGTGAGCAGGCGCAACAATTGTACGACGATGCTCAAAAAATGATTCAAGACATTATTGCTAAACAAGCTTATAAGGCTAAAGCAGTTTTTGGATTATTTGAGGCCAATACAGTAGATCAAGATGATATTGCCCTTTATAAAAATGGTGTTGAATTTTCAAGGTTTAGAACTTTAAGACAGCAATTACAAAAAAGAAAAGGGCAACCTAATTTTGCTTTAGCAGATTTTATTGCCCCACATGAAAGCGGACAAAAAGATTATATGGGTGCTTTTTGTGTCGCCATATTTGGTGTTGATGAATTGGCATTAGAGTACAAAGCTCAAAATGATGATTATAGTGCGATTATGGCTCAAGCTATTGGTGATAGGTTTGCCGAAGCATTTGCAGAGTATTTACATCATAAAATAAGAACACAGCACTGGGGCTATGCGCAAGAAGAAGCCTTAAGCAATCAAGAACTGGTTAAAGAAAAGTATAGAGGTATACGGCCAGCACCTGGATATCCAGCCTGCCCAGATCACTTAGAGAAGAATACCATTTGGGATATATTAAAAGTAGAAGAACTCATTGGAGCACAATTAACAGAAAGTAATGCCATGTGGCCAGCATCTGCAGTATCTGGATACTATTTTGCTAATGATAAAGCCAAGTACTTTGGTTTAGGTAAAATTACAAAAGACCAACTGCAAGATTATGCATCCCGTAAAGGAATCGCTTATGAAAAGGCCGAGAAATGGTTATACCCAAATTTAGCAGAGTAAATAAATCTATTACAATGACTTTAGAGTTTATAGAATTAACCTTGGGTAATCATCGTATATCGCATGGATATGATAAAGATCATCAGGAAATAATAGAAGAAATAAAAGCAGATAAATTTTCTAAAAAACTAGTGTCTATCTCTAGGATAAAATCGGTAAGCGAACAATTTATTTTAACAGATTATTTAGATGGAAGATGGATTTATTGGGAATATTTAGAAGATTATGAATACGTAAAAAGTAGATTAATAAAACAATGAAAGTAACCGAACATTTAGAAAAGGCTAACGGCAAAACATTATTTTCTTTTGAGATTATACCGCCTCAAAAGGGGCAAAATATTCAAAAACTGTATGATAATATAGATCCGTTGATGGAGTTTAAACCGCCGTTTATTGATGTAACAACCTCTAGAGAAGAGTTTGTTTACATTGAAAAATCGAATGGGTTATTAGAGCGAAAAAAAACCAGAATGCGTCCTGGTACAGTTGGTATTTGCGCATCGTTAAAACATAAATATAATATCGATGCGGTGCCTCATATTCTGTGTGGGGGATTTACTAAAGAGGAAACAGAATACGTGCTGGTAGATTGTCATTATTTGGGTTTAGACAATGTAATGGCACTTAGAGGCGATGCAGCTAAGCATGAGCCATACTTTAAACCAGAGAACGAAGGAAATCATTACGCCAGTGATTTGGTTAAGCAGATTAAAGACCTAAACCAAGGTAAATATTTGCACGATATTGTCGATAACTCGCATCGCTCTGATTTTTGTATTGGCGTGGCGGGTTACCCAGAAAAGCATATGGAATCGCCAAGTATGGCAACAGATTTAAGACGCTTAAAAGAAAAGGTAGAGGCGGGTGCTCATTATGTAGTTACTCAGATGTTTTTTGATAATGCCAAATACTTTGAATTTGTAGAAGCCGCTAAGGAAATAGGTATAAACGTACCTATTATTCCAGGTATCAAACCTATTGCTGTACATCGCCATCTTAATGTATTGCCTCAAATATTTAGTTTAAACTTGCCAGATACCTTAGTTAAAGAAGTAGAAAAATGCAAAGATAGTAAAGCTGTAAGGCAGGTAGGTATAGAGTGGGCGATTGCCCAGTCTAAAGAACTAAAAACGGCTGGGGTGCCCGTGGTACATTATTATTCTATGGGTAAATCGGATAATATTAAAGCGATTGCCAAAGAAGTTTTTTAAACCATTGATGAATCTGATAGTGCAATAAGAAAAAGAAATTCAGAATCTGATTTAGAGACAAATAATTTTATATTTTTGCCCTGTAGAATTAGATTTTAATTATTATAAAAGAATAAGAAATATGGCATTAGAAGTTACAGATGCTACTTTTGAAGAAGTGGTATTGAATTCAGACAAACCTGTATTGGTAGATTTTTGGGCAGCATGGTGTGGTCCTTGTAGAATGTTAGCTCCAATTGTAGAAGAGTTAAGCAATGATTTTTCTGAAGAAGCGGTAGTAGTAAAAGTCGATGTAGACGCTAATCAAGAATTTGCAGCAAAATACGGTGTTAGAAATATACCAACTGTGTTATTGTTTAAGGGAGGTGAAGTAGCAGATAAACAAGTTGGTGTAGCTCCAAAAAATGTATATACAGATAAGTTGAAGGCTTTATTGTAAAGTACAAAACGATAATAAATTTATTAAATCTAGGTTTGGTTCAGTATGGAATCAAACCTTTTTTTATACATTTGATTCATGTCTATATCTGTGACGAATAATACCTTAGAAGTGCAAAACTTAGAATTACTGGCTAAACAGGTCGTAGAAGGTTTTATTACAGGTATACATAAAAGCCCATTTCATGGATTTTCCGTAGAATTTGCAGAGCACAGGCTTTACAATAATGGAGAGAGTACGCGGCATATTGACTGGAAAACTTATGCGAAAACAGAAAAACTCTTTGTTAAGCGTTATGAAGAGGAAACGAATTTAAGGTGTCATATAATGATAGATAATTCTGCCTCAATGCATTTTCCAATTCTTAAAAAGCAGCGATTCAATCATTGGAATAAAATAGGATTTTCTGTAGTGGCTACAGCGGCTTTATCAGATATTCTTAGGCGACAAAGAGATGCTTTAGGGCTAAGTATTTATTCAGATCAAATAGACTATTATGCCCCAGCTAAAGGTACCGAACGTCACCGAAGAATGTTATTGAGTGAATTAGAAAATCTATTGCAGAAGGCCTCAACCAAGTCAACCAACACACATGAGGTTCTACATCAATTGGCCGATAAAGTGCATAAAAGATCTTTGTTGTTTTTGTTTACAGATATGCTTCAGAATGATAAGGAAGAACAAGAGCTTTTTGAAGCCTTAAGGCATTTAAAACATAATCAACATGAGGTAGTTTTGTTTCATGTCTTTGATGGAAATCTAGAATTGAATTTTAATTTCGATGAAAGACCTAAAAAATTTATAGATGTAGAAACGGGAGAATCGATAGACTTATTTACTAAAAATATTAAAAATAATTATACCGATGCTATGAATGGTTATTTTAATCGATTGAAATTAAAGTGTTTGCAATATAAAATAGATTATGTGCCATTAGATATTAGAAAAGATTTAAATGTGGTATTATCATCTTACTTGATAAGAAGAAAAAGTTTTTTGTAAAAAAATAAAAAAAGGTTTTGCAAATATGAAAAACGAACTTATATTTGCATCCGCTTAGAGCAACGGTTTGGTAGTTCAGCTGGTTAGAATACCTGCCTGTCACGCAGGGGGTCGCGGGTTCGAGTCCCGTCCAGACCGCAAATAAAACATAAACAATAGTTGTGTTGTTAACAGTAAGTCGTTAAGACTGAAAAAGTTAGCCTATGAAAG
>JAUIJW010000195.1 GCA_030431085.1 Bacteroidia bacterium | reverse complement strand
TGACAGTAGTATTTTCTACCTATCAATCCATAGATGTAATTGCAAATGCACAAAGACATTTATTAAACGAGAATAACAACAATTCAATTTTCGATTTAATTATTTGTGATGAAGCACACCGTACAACTGGAGTTACATTAGCTGGTAATGATGAGTCAGCTTTTGTAAAAGTTCACGATAACGACTTTTTACAAGCCAATAAAAGGCTTTATATGACTGCTACACCTCGTTTATTTAGCGATGATTCTAAATCTAAAGCAGATATGAACGATGCAGAAATTTGTTCTATGGATGATGAAACTAAATACGGTGAAGAAATGTATCGTATTGGTTTTGGTGAAGCAGTAGAGAGAGGCTTATTAACCGATTATAAAGTATTGGTATTAACATTAAGTGAAAACGACATACCAAGCGCAGTTCAAAAAATGGTGGCTAATTCAGAAAATGAAATCAATTCTGATGATGCTTCTAAATTAATTGGTTGTTTAAATGCACTTTCAAAACAAGTTTTAGGCGATAATGGATTGATAAAAGACGTTGACCCAGAACCTATGAAACGTGCAGTTGCATTCTGTCAAAACATTAAAATATCTAAAAAAATAACCAATACTTTTAATGATACTTCTGATGTTTATTTAGATTCTGTAGAACCAAGCCAAAGAGAAAAATTAGTTAGTGTGTCATCAAACCATATCGATGGTAGTATGAATGCACCACAACGTGATGAATTATTAGGGTGGTTAAAATCACAATCTGCTGATTCCAACGAATGTAGAATATTAACCAATGTACGTTGTTTAAGTGAAGGTGTAGATGTGCCATCATTAGATGCTGTTTTATTCTTATCTGCTCGTAATTCACAAGTAGATGTAGTGCAATCAGTAGGTCGTGTAATGCGTAAAGCACCAGGAAAAAATTACGGATATATCATTATTCCTGTGGTAGTGCCTTCCGATGTAGAGCCTTCAAAAGCATTAGATGATAATGATAGATTTAGAGTAGTATGGTCAGTTTTAAATGCCTTACGTGCTCACGATGATAGATTTAACGCAACTATCAATAAAATAGACCTCAATAAAAAGAAACCAGATAATATT
This sequence comes from Bacteroidia bacterium, assembly GCA_030431085.1. Classification (GTDB taxonomy): domain Bacteria; phylum Bacteroidota; class Bacteroidia; order Flavobacteriales; family Flavobacteriaceae; genus Lutimonas. Next base: position 3,002 of record JAUIJW010000195.1, on the reverse strand, counting down.
TTAGTAGGTGGTGTTACTCACGGAATAGATGGTATTGATGATGCAGAATCTACTAAAGCAACTAAAGAAATCAACAACCAATTACAAATGCAGTTTGAACAACTGCAATCTGTAGTGTACGCTAAAATGGTACAAAAGGTTGGTGATAGGGTTTATTGGGAAAAATGGGCTAAAGATGTTGCTCAAATAGCCGAAAATCAAATTGACAGAATAAACAATTTGATTAATAGAGAACCTAAATATCAAAAGGCATTTAATAAGTTTTTAAAAGGTCTTCAAAAGAATATCAACCCATCAATTTCAGAAAGTCAGGCAGTAGAAATGTTATCACAACATATTATCACAAAACCTGTATTTGAAGCCTTATTTGAAGGTTACTCTTTTGTGAAAAACAATGCTATTTCAACATCTATGCAAACAATGTTAGATGTATTAGAAGACCAAGCATTAGATAAAGATGCTGAAACATTAGATAAGTTCTACCAATCCGTTAAAAAACGTGCAGAGGGTATAGATAATGCAGAGGGTAAACAACGAATCATAATAGAGTTATACGATAAATTCTTTAAAACGGCTTTTCCTAAAATGGTGGAACAATTAGGTATTGTTTATACACCTGTTGAAGTTGTCGATTTTATCATCCATTCTGTTAATGATGTGTTACAAAAAGAATTTAACCGTTCTATTTCAGATGAAAACATTCATATTTTAGACCCATTTACAGGTACAGGAACATTCATTACTCGTTTATTGCAAAGTGGTTTAATAAAGAAAGAAGATTTACAACGCAAATACACTAAAGAGTTACACGCAAACGAAATTGTATTATTAGCATATTACATAGCTGCTGTTAATATAGAAAATGCCTTTCACGACCAAATAGAACAAGAAGAATCAGAATATACACCTTTTGATGGTATGGTTTTAACCGATACCTTTCAATTAGGAGAAACCAACGAAAGTGAAAAACTGTTTTCTGAAATGTTTCCCCAAAACTCTAAAAGAGTACAGGCACAACAAAAAGCACCCTTACGTGTAATAATGGGGAATCCACCTTATTCAGTAGGTCAAAAATCTGCAAATGATAATGCCCAAAATCAAGAATATCCAATATTAGATGGTAAAATATCAAGTACATACGCTAAAAAATCTAATGCTTCAAATAAAAATGCATTATATGATTCTTATATAAAAGCTTTTAGGTGGAGTACAGATAGATTAGACCCTAAAAATGGTGGTGTAATAGGTTTTATTACTAATGGTAATTGGCTTGAAAGTAATAGTACTGATGGATTTAGAAAGAGTTTACAAGAAGAGTTTTCTGCAATCTATGTTTTTAATTTAAGAGGTAATGCGCGAACATCTGGAGAGTTAAGAAGAAAAGAAAAGGATAATGTTTTTGGTCAAGGAACAAGAACACCAGTATCAATAACCTTATTGATTAAGAAACCAAATAACCTCGAAAAAGCAAAAATTTATTATTTAGATATTGGTGATTATTTGACTCGTGAAGAAAAATTAAAAATTATCTCTGACTCTAAATCAATTAATGGGTTAGATTGGAAGATTCTTAAACCTAATAAATATGGTGATTGGATAAATAAAAGAAGTGATGGTTTTATTGAATACCCAGAAATTGGTGATAAAAATAATACTCAAAACCATAAAACATTTTTCAATCAAATTTATTCTAATGGCTTAAAAACACAGCGTGATGCTTGGTGTTATAATAGTAGTAGTACAAATCTATTAGATAATATTAATAGGTCACTTGAATTTTATAATGACCAAAGATTATCATTTAAAGAAAAACTAACTTCTAATGGGAATTTAAAAGTTAAAGATTTTTTGAATTATGATGATAAAAAAATAAGTTGGTCAGATTATTTAATACGTTCTGTTGAAAAGAACCGAAAAATTGAACCAAATAAAGGATCTATAGTAAAAGTTAATTATCGCCCATTTTTTTCTCAATTTTTATACTATAGTCGCAAACTCAACGAAAGAGTTTATCAAATGCCAAAAATTTTTCCAAATGGTGATGATGATAACTTAATTGTTTGTGTTCCAGGTGCAGGTGATAAAAAAGAATTTAGTGTAATTATTTCTGATAAAATTGCAGATTTAGGTTTTAATGGTGCTTGTCAATGCTTCCCATTATATTATTATGAAGAAAAGGAACAAGTTCAAGGCAGCTTATTTGATGCAGCAAGTGAGTCTAAATACATTCGTAGAGATGGCGTAAGTGATTTTATTTGGGAACGTGCCAAAAAACAATATGGCAAGTCAATAACTAAAGAGGATATTTTCTATTATGTGTACGGTATTTTACACAGTCCAGATTACAGAGAAACATTTGCTAACGACCTTAAAAAAATGTTACCTCGCATTCCTTTAGTAGATAAACCAAAAGACTTTAAAGCATTTAGTGATGCAGGTAGAAAATTAGCAGAATTGCACATTAATTATGAATCTGTAGAACCATATAAAGATGTTGAGGTACAATTACCAGAGGAACATCTTCAAATGGATGCTTATGAGTTTTATAGTGTAACAAAATTACGTTTCCCTAAAAAAGACCAGAAAGAAACCATTATTTACAATTCACGAATCAAAATCAATAACATACCTGAAAAAGCATACCAATATGTTGTAAATGGCAAATCTGCTATCGAATGGATAATGGATAGATACCAAGTTAAAGTAGATAAAAAATCAGGTATTAAAAACGACCCTAACGATTGGAGTAAAGAAGTAGAAAACCCAAGCTACATTTTAGACCTCATATTGAGTATAATTAACGTAAGTGTTCAAACAGTAGATATAGTAAACGATTTACCAAAATTAGAATTTGATTAATCTTTAAAACGGTTTGAATGATAGGTTATATTGTAGTTGGTGGTATTGCTTTAACAGCTATTTCGGTTTCAGCATATTCAAATGCTAAAAAGAAAAAAAGGCTTGAAGAAGAAGCGCGTCAGCGTAGAATGGAATACTTGTTA
>JAUIJW010000194.1 GCA_030431085.1 Bacteroidia bacterium | reverse complement strand
CGCCGTGGGCCCTGGGGGCTGCGGAGGCCAGCTGGAGGGTAAGGAGTGCAGCGGGAATGTGCTTCATCATGAGGGGTAGGGAAACACATTGGGTATTTTTACGCTATGGGTGATTGCACATATTATTTGTGATTTTGCGTCAGATGATTCTTCAAGCTATCGCGGAAAATTTTGGGGCTGATGCCGTGATGCTTTCCGGAGAAACTTCTGTTGGCGAGTACCCAAGGGAAGTAATTCAAGCGATGAGAGATATTATTGTAAGCGTTGAAAATTCTGAACTTATCGATAGTCCAACATCGTATGTAGAATGTGTTAACGAGCGTTTTATCACTAAATCTATTTGTCAACAAGCCGCTATTCTAAGCGACCAAATCGAAGCCGGTGCTATTACCACATTAACAAATAGTGGTTATACTGCTTTTCAGATTTCGTCTTGGAGACCAAATTCGAATATTTTAGCATTTTCAGACAATAAAAGAATACTCTGTATGCTTAATTTGCTTTGGGGTGTTAAAGCTCAGTTTTATGACAAAATGGTAAGTACAGATGATACCGTTGAAGATTTAAACAAAATAACCCTTGATCATAATTATGCTAAAAAAGGTGATTTTGTTATTAACCTAACCTCGATGCCTGTGCAGGCTAAAGGGATGGTAAATACCATGAGAATCTCTCAATTATAATTGGTTTTAAATACCAAGGACATCTAGCCCATCTTGAATAAGGTGGGCTACTTTTTTATTCAGGCACAATTGATCTAAATGTGCTTTTACTGAGCTAGAAAGCTCATCATTGGCCTGTTTTACAACTAATTCATACAATTCTAAGGGTAACAACCAGTCTGTTGGATATTCTTTCTGAAGTGTTTCTAATACTGCTCTGATTTCTTTGAGATCTATTTCTTGATTTAGTCTCATCGAACGCACGTTTTCATACAATTTATAAAGAGATTTATCTTTTTGGCTATATATAATTTTATGCGTCTTTTCTTTTGGCGGATCATATGTTAAACCAAAACTATTGGGGTCGGCTAATCCAGCGAAAGCAGAAATCACACTAGCACCAATGGCCATATCATATATCCCCCAGTCTGGATGAAACAATAACAAATCACCCTGTTTAACTGTACAATTTTTAAAAGAGATTAATATTATTTTCCCTTGTAAATTTCTTTTACCTGTAATAATCTCGCCTGTTATTGTAACACCACCTTCGAATGTAAGTGTAGTTATTTTTCCCTCATAAATACCATAAACTTCTAGATCTGTAGGCGACATATCTTCAATGGCTAAGTTAATTCCCTTTAATTTCCCTATCGGCGACCCAAATCCATCTGCATGATATGTTTTATCATGGCCTATCAATTCTTTATTTTTGTAGGCTAATGCAGTAGGCCCCGTCGTTTTGACATAAATTGGTCGTTGTTTGTCATCTTGAAGCACCTCTGTAAATTGCCCAGAAATTTGAATTCCGGTACTCAATTCTAAGGTTCCTAAATTTTTAGATTCTATCAGTTTTTCGATACCAGACAAGCCTCCATTACGCAAAGCCATTGTATTAGCGAACTCTTCTAAGACGTAACTCAAATGTGCAAAATTTGGTGTTACAAATAATTGCGGTTGCGGTTTAGTAATATCAAATTCTACTTGAGCTGCTTCTATTCCATACGGTTGTTTCTTTACCTTATCACTCATACACCACTGGCTTTCACCGATAGAAGACAGCAATCCTGCTCCATAAATTTTAGGGTTCTCTATAGAACCGATTAAGCCGTATTCTACCGTCCACCAGTGCATGTTTCTAATCAAAGCCATCTCACTTGGGGTGCCCATGTTTTGACTTATGGTGTGCACTCGTTCTTCGGCCTCTACAATAGCGGCTTTCTTTGTAGAAGGGTCTTCTTTGATAATGGATAAATGTCTAATCGCCTCATACAATTCATAGTCCTTCCCCGAAGAAATCGCTTTAGAACCAATTTCTCCAAACCGTCTTAAATATTCGGCATACTCTGGATTGGCAATTATAGGCGCATGGCCTGCTGCCTCATGAATAATATCTGGCGCTGGCGTATATTCTAAGTGATCAATCGTTCTAATATCTGCCGCTATTACCAAAACATTATACGCCTGAAATTCCATAAAAGCATTCGGCGGAATAAATCCGTCAACTGAGACTGCAGCCCAACCTATATCTTTTAAGATTCTATTCATCCCTGCCATTCGTGGTATTTCATCAATAGAAATGCCCGTTTTATCTAATCCTTTTATATAAGATTGATGTGCCACTTTCGATAAATACGCTACATTTTTACGCATAACATAGCGCCATACTGCTTGATTTTGTGCTGTATATTCATCGTATGGTTGAGGTAAAATGAAACTTTTTAAATGGTTAGGCAACTTCTCTAAAACCTTATTACTCATCATAAAATTTTTGGCTATTGTCATCATAAGGTAAAGTTATAACAATTATTTATTTTATGAATTTTGCATATCGCCGCTAGTAAAAACCACATTCAATTAATATTACTCAAAATACTGCATCAATATTTACATACTTTATAATTTTATTAGATAAACTCTATAACTTTATTAAAAGTAATTCAGACGAAGTACTTTAAAAATAATTTTACTCTTAAAATTCTCTTTTAATACGACATTAAATACTGTGTAAATCTATATTTTAGTACAACAAAATAATTACGCTTTTTTATGACAAAAACGAATGCCTTTTTAATCTTTTTAATGGGGGTTTTAGCCTTTTCTTGTAAAGGCCTCAAAATACATGATAAACCTATTGTATTCAATGATGAAAGAGAAAAGCTAACCCTAGAATACATTAAAGATCATTATGATATTGTTGCAGAAAATTCTACTATTGTTCCTAAATTGATTGTTGTACATTGGACAGCTATTCCAACATTAGAAGGTTCATTCGAAGCTTTTAATAATCCTAAATTACCGTCTTGGAGACCAGATCTAAAAAATGCCAGTGCACTTAATGTTTCTATCCAATTTTTAATCGATAGAGATGGCACGGTTTATCGCCTTATGCCAGAAACTACAATGGCAAGGCACGTAATTGGCTTAAATTACAATGCCATAGGTATAGAGAATGTAGGGGGTACTAACGGCACTCCGCTTACCGAAGAACAGTTGAAGGCCAATATTAAATTAGTAAGTTATCTCAAGAAAAAATATCCAAACATAGATTATCTGATAGGACATCATGAGTATACACTTTTCGAAAATCATCCACTATGGAAAGAGAAGGATAAACTTTACCGTACTATAAAATATGATCCAGGAGATAAGTTTATGAAAGAACTTAGAGAAAATACTCAATCTCTTGACTGGAAACCTTTACCAATAAAAGAATCATTATGAAATATTTATACCTCCTACTGCTTTGCCCGTTATTTGCTTTTGCACAGTTAGAAAACGCCGATGAATTATTTAAAACTTACGATCGGTACAAAGAAACGAGTTTAAATAAACGAAGAATTAAACATCGTGATATCCAACCATTGTTAAACCGTTTACAAAAGAACCAATTATTTACCATAACTAAACTGGGGCACTCTGTAGAGGGCAGAAGTATTTCTATGATAAGCTACGGCAAAGGCAAAACCAATGTGCTTTTGTGGTCGCAAATGCATGGTGATGAGCCTACTGCAACTATGGCAATTTTTGATATTTTAAATTATATAGAGAAACATCCTAGTGTTTTAGCAGGACTTAAAATTCATTTTATTCCGATGTTAAATCCAGATGGTGCCGAATCATTTCGTCGAAGAAATGCTTTAGATATTGATATTAATAGAGATGCACTTCGACTTCAATCACCAGAATCTAAAATACTAAAACAAGTAAGAGATAGCTTACAAGCTCAATTCGGATTTAATCTTCACGATCAAAGTAAATATTATAACGCCGAAAGAACAGGAAAGCCTGCCACCATATCATTTCTAGCTCCAGCTTATAACTATCAAAAAGACATCAATAAGGTAAGGTCGAATGCCATGAAGATTATTGTGTTGATGAATCAAACCATTCAAAAATATGCACCAAATCAAGTAGGTCGATATAACGACGATTTCGAACCGAGAGCTT
>JAUIJW010000193.1 GCA_030431085.1 Bacteroidia bacterium | reverse complement strand
CAAACAACTACCACTACTCCATCATTCAAGTACTTTATCTTTACTTACAAGCCTTAAAATTGATGTTAAAGATATTGTTCAAAAAGTATGCTTTAAAGCTCAATTATTTAAACCCTTTGATCAAAATATAACATTTGACTTACTTAATAAAAACTGTTTAAGGGGTTTTTATATTGGTCTCTCCAACCTAGAGCAGTTATCTTCTTGTCAATTCTATATTCCTCAAAAAATGGATTGGTTGATTGAGCCTCACCATTCTGTAGCTTGGCTTAATTTCGACCAATTTAATAATCAGGTTACTACATCGATACAACTTAAGAAATCGCCTTTGTGTTGGTTAAAATCACCTAACCAATCACTGCAAAAGTTTTTTGTGATATGGTGGTCCTGCTAATCGACTATGACATTCCCTCTGTTTCTATATCAATTTTAAACTCTGTATAACGCATAGTAGTAATTAAGTAGATTGCTCATCGGTATCATTGCTAGGTAATGATTTAATATAGACATCTTGTTGTGGAAATGGAATTTCAAATCCTTTTTCCTTAAACATTTTATCAATAGCTATAATAAAATCACTTCTTACAGCGAATCCATCAGCAAAATCGGCTACCCAAAATTTAATGGCGATATCTATAGAACTTGATCCAAATTGGTTAAATAAAACCACAGGTTGAGGGTGTTTTAAAATGCTTTTATAACTAGCTAAAAGCTCTTTTATAGCTTCGTTTACCTCTTCTAAATCGGCGCCGTAAGCTACCCCTACTTCTACTTCAAATCTTGCCCTTGAGTCGCCCAGAGTCCAATTGACCAAATGCTGGTTCAATAAATCACCATTGGGGATAACCACATCAGATCCATCCCAAGTCGTCATTTTACTACTGCGTATGCCGATAGATTTCATCACTCCCATTTTTCCAGCTACATCAATCACATCTCCAACGTTAATTGGTTTCTCGAAAGCAATAATAATTCCGCTAACTAAATTATTCACTAAGGTTTGTAAGCCAAAACCAATACCAACACCTAAAGCACTAATTATCATTGTTAATCTGTCAATTGGGATACCTGAAGATGCAAATGCAATGATAACACCCAAGGTAATGATACCTATTCTAAACAGTAACAGAGAGTTACTAATATTTTTATGCCTAGTATTTTTAAGCTTCTCCTTTACAATGTATGACTCACCAAGTAAGAATGAAACAATTTTAGAAATAAGAACAGCAATATATATTATGAGGAAAAACAAGATTACAGAAGAAAAAGAGAACTCTAAACTTCCGATTTTCCTTTGCATGGTAAAAAATTCAACAAAAGGTTCAAACTGTCTTTGAAAAAAATAGAATGTATTCAAAAACAAGGCTAAACCAATAAATTGAGCTAATAGTTTAACCGACTTAGGTAACTGTAACTCTAATTTATTACGATCGACAGTAAAACCATCTACATCAGAACGCTTATAAACTTCTAATGAAATATAAAATATTTGATATAGATAACGTGATACGTATATAACGCCCAAAAAAATCACAATAATAAATATTCCTGCAATTGTCATTTTTTTTGACAGGTTGTAATTATGACTTATCAAACCATATATCCCAACCAATTGTAAAATAAATGCCACTACAAAATTTATCTGCATCAATTTTAAAGGAAAACCTCCAAATTCTTTGATTTTTAAAAAGCCATAAATAGATATAGCTAGAACCATAGCAATTAGAAAGCTTATAATTAATGGCTCATAGTCAAAAATCATGAGCAATAAATTGTCTGTATAGGCCAAAAACATGGCCAAACTAACAGCAATAAACCAATATTTAGTAGAACGATCTAGCTTAGATTGAATGATGGAGTATAGCAATAAAATACACAACGACCAGCCCAAAGAATAGATAACAAACGGAAATCGTAAATTGAGCAATTGAATAATTACAATACTAATAAACAATGATGTTATAAGAGGCTTTTTAAGGAATAAGAATCGATCTACCCTCTCTTCTTCAAAGGCTTGGAGGTAATTCTTTTTGAGCATTCTGAGGTAAAAGAATAAGACACCAAATATGAGAACAAATAATATTAAAATTGCCCTGTGGTTAGTGTAAAATATCTTTAGAGCTAAACTTATCTTCTTTTTAGAAAATTGAATCGTTTTTTGAATAGTTCTCTTGTCTGCAAAATCGTAATTGGCATTCTCTCTTAAGTTCTTTTTACTCCAAATATCAGATTGTAATTGATCTACTAAATTAACTTTACTTTCGGCGTCATAAATAACTACACCCAAGATGGCAAATAAATCGTTTAATCCATTAATGTTTTTCTGTAAAAGTTCCTGTACAGTTCCAGCTTCCTTTACTAATAGAAGGGTGTTGACATAAAAAGCTGTTTCGATTTCTTTATTCTCTGGAACGATATAAATATTATCATTATTTATTAAGGAATCTATATCAAATAAAATATTCTCTAAATCGGTTTTATAAACCTCTAACTCTTCTTTTCTCTTTTGAGAGCGGACTAAAATTTCATGATAAATTACTTTAGAAACAGCTAAATTTTGAAAGGTTAACAAATGCCTTGTGGAGTCTGCTAATCCGGTTTTTGCTATGTCATGCCAGTTAAGAATTTCCTCAGACTCGGCACTAATTCCTGCAGAATCTAAACCAATGGCCATATGCATTTTTGCTTCGCCAAGCTTTTTTCTAATTTCAGAGTTTAATCTAGATTGTTCAAATACTATTCTATTTTCCTTGGCGGATTTTTTATTCTCGATACGAGAATTTTCAATGGTTTTGGTAATTAATTCTTTTTGTTCTTCAGTTAGCTTCTCTTTTTCTTTTGGTTTATCTTGCTGATCTTGGCCATAGGCTGAGACCCCTAACTGACAAAAGAATACAAAAACAAATAAAAAAATATTTCGAGTAAAATTCATAGAATTGTATATTAATATTTTATTATGCTGTGGAAATTTACAATATTAAAATTAAATTAGAGAATTCTAATAATAGAATTAAAAACAATAACTTTAAGACGATTTTAATCTAATCTGGGGAAGTTTACACATATGTTAATAAGGAAACGAACTAGCTTTAAAAAATGGATTGCCAAGGGTGTTGGTATTGTAAAAGAAGAAGAGTACAATAAAAAAGGGAAATTAGTGAGTTCATCTGAATTAACTATGTTTAAAAAATAACTAACACTATTTTTTTTCCTATAACTAATAAAATATCAAAAAAAATTATTTTTTTATTAAAATAAATCAAAACCTTTTGAATATGAAATTAAACATTTTAAAAACAAGCCTAATACTTTTATTAAGTATTATAACAACTTCATCTTATGCCCAATTACAAGATTTAGTTGGCGCCAGAGCTAGTTCTGCAGATTCTGAATTACGCCATAGAGGCTTTAAGCACATTAAATCTGATAAAAGCAGAAATGGTATTTATGCCTATTGGTGGAAATCAAGTAAAAAAAAGTGTATTACTGTGAGAACGGTTGATGGTAGAATTAAATCAATTGTAAAAACCCTACCTGCCGATTGTGGTAAAAATTCTTATGGTAATAATGATTATTCTCATTATAGCAACTATAATAATCACGACAGTTATGAAAGAGGTTTTCAAGATGGTCTTCATAATAGAAGATACAGCGCTTATGGTAGCTCAAGCGATAAAAGAGAATATGGTAATGGGTTTAGTGCTGGGGTAGCAGAAAGACACCGTAACCCAGATAGAGATTATGGCGACTATTATGGTGATAATAATAACCACTATGGTTCAAAAGTACCAACAGAAGATTTAAAAGGTTGGAATGCACATAATGCCTATAGAGAATTAGAAAGAAGAGGTTTTCATAAACTTAACAAAGACACTTATAGTAAAGGTAGATCTGTGAAGACTTGGTATAATAGTTCTACAAAACAATGTAGAAAAACTGGAGAGAAAAATGGTAGAATAGATATCATTGTTGATGGAAAGTGTTATTAAAATATAACCTTCAATAAAATAAAAAACGGGCAAAAGAAGGATTTAGATCTTCGCACGCATATTGAAACAATCGATCGTAGATTAGATCAGATTCACTAGCTGTGGATAATACTGTGTACAAGATGAGGAAAAC
>JAUIJW010000192.1 GCA_030431085.1 Bacteroidia bacterium | reverse complement strand
ACTAACGCAAATTTTCGATATTCTTTTAAAGTATCTGGAGTGACTAAACCTAACTTAGTTAAGAAATAAATAATAACAGGTAATTCAAAAATAAACCCTGCAGATAAACAAGATGCCTTTAGTAGTCCGGTATACGAGCTTAGATCAAAATTATTTTTAACCTCGTCTGCCACACGATAGCTTCCTAAAAAGTTAACCGATAGAGGCGTAATGACATAGTATCCAAATAAAATGCCAACAAAAAACAATAGAGACGTAATGATGATGAAACTTTTAGCATTTTTCTTTTCTTTATCATAGAGTGCGGGTTTTATAAATTTCCAAACTTCATAAATGATATAAGGAAAAGCAACAATAAAACCAAAGGCAATAGAGGTCCAAATATGAGATGAAAATTGCCCTGCCATGGTTCTACTCTGTACAATAAATGGAATTTCATCAATACAAAGGCCATCGGTACCAATACTTTTAGAGATACTACACAAAAAACGATAGGTAAAAAAGTCTGGTGATTTTGGAGCCAATAAGATTTGATTGAAAATAAAATCCTTCATCATAAAGGCTATAATTCCAGCCAAAAACACAGCTAATGTAGATCGAATTAAAGTCCATCGTAGCACTTCTAAATGTCCAAGAAACGACATTTCACTATTCTGATTGCTCATGCTTTTTTAAAATTTGCGTGAAGATATTAAATTATTCCTTCTTTTATTAAATCATGAAAGTGTACCACGCCATGATAATGTCCTTCTTTAGTGACCAATATTTGAGTTATGTCTTTATCCTGCATAATGTCTAAGGCTTTAACAGCCATTGTGGTTTGATCTATCGCTATGGGTTGAGGTGACATAATGTCTTTAGCCAGTAAATCTTTAAAATCAAGGTTTTTTTCTAACATTCGTCTAATATCACCATCGGTTATTATGCCTTGAATAGTACCATCTTCTACAACGGCTGTTACACCAAGTCTTTTTTTGGAAATTTCGATAATAACATCTTTGATGGGAGTACTTAATTTAACTTTAGGAGATTCGTTATTCGCAGCGATTTCACCTACGCGGAGGTATAGCTTTTTACCTAAAGCTCCTCCTGGATGGTACTTAGCAAAATCTCTACTGGTAAAATCTCTTTGTTCTAAAAGGCAAACAGCTAAGGCATCTCCAATAACTAATTGTGCTGTAGTACTATTCGTGGGAGCTAAGTTGTTAGGGCAGGCCTCTTTTTCAACATACGAATTTAAAATGTAATTGGCGTTTTTGGCCAAGTACGAATCCTTATTCCCAGTGATGGCTACAATCGTGTTGCCATAATTTTTAATGAGTGGAATTAGCACTTTAATTTCTGGGGTATTACCACTTTTAGATAAACAAAGTACAACATCGTCTCTTAAAATATTGCCCAAATCACCATGTATAGCATCCGCTGCATGCATAAAAACAGCTGGTGTTCCTGTAGAGTTTAAGGTGGCTACAATTTTAGTTCCTATATTAGCACTTTTACCGATACCAGTAACAATAACTCGGCCATTGGCATTTAAAATGGTTTTAACAACCTTTTCAAAATCATCATTCACAAAACTTGCCAGTTGTTCAATGGCCTTTGCTTCAGATAGAATTGTTTTTTTTGCAGTAGATAAAATATCTTTCGAAATTTTCAAATCTTTATTATTTATTATTAAATAAATTGTATCTTTAAATACTTAACAAGTAGAAGAGCCCTCTAAATTACTTGTTTCGATTAATTTTATTTTGGTCGTATCTTTGCAAAAATATTCAAAAATAGAGAAATAAGAGGATGAAAGTGACAAAAATTAACTTGGAAGACAGTTTAAAGAAATATTTTGGATTTTCACAATTTAAGGGTTTACAGAAGAATGCAATAGAAAGTATTATTGATGGACATAATACTTTTGTTGTGATGCCTACAGGCGGAGGAAAATCATTAATTTATCAGTTACCTGCATTAATGTTAGATGGTGTGGCCATTGTGGTGTCACCACTAATTGCTTTAATGAAAAACCAAGTCGATGCCCTAAGAGGTATTTCTACCAATCCCGGTATCGCTCATGTATTGAATTCATCCCTAAATAAGGGAGATGTAAATAGGGTAATGCGTGATATTGAGACCGGTGTTACTAAATTACTATATGTGGCCCCAGAAAGTTTAACGAAAGAAACCTATGTAGATTTTTTAAAGCAACAAAAAATATCATTTTTTGCCATCGATGAAGCTCACTGTATTTCTGAGTGGGGACATGATTTTAGGCCAGAATACCGCAATTTAAAAACAATTTTTCAAAAAATAGGTGAATTCCCTGTAATTGGTTTAACGGCTACAGCTACAGAAAAAGTACAAGAGGATATATTAAAAAATCTTGGTATTTCAAATAATGCCAATACATTTAAAGCATCTTTTAATCGTGCTAATTTATTTTATGAGGTAAAACCTAAAACTGCCAATATTGATAAAGATATGATACGCTTTATAAGGCAGTATGAAGGGAAATCTGGAATTATATACTGCTTAAGTAGAAAAAAAGTAGAAGAAATAGCTCAGGTACTTCAGGTTAACGGTATTAAAGCAGTACCATATCATGCAGGTTTAGATGCCAAAACCAGAGCAAAACATCAAGACATGTTTTTAATGGAAGAAATTGATGTGGTTGTAGCGACCATTGCCTTTGGTATGGGTATAGACAAACCGGACGTGCGTTTTGTAATACATCATGATATTCCTAAAAGTTTAGAGAGCTATTATCAAGAAACTGGTAGAGCAGGTAGAGATGGGGGTGAAGGTTATTGTTTGGCTTACTATTCTTATAAAGATATTGAAAAGTTAGAGAAGTTTTTGGCCAATAAACCAGTGGCTGAGCAAGAAATAGGTAATGCCTTATTGCAGGAGGTTGTGGCTTATGCAGAAACTTCAATTTCTCGACGTAAATTTTTATTACACTATTTTGGCGAAGAATATGATGAAGTTAATGGTGAGGGAGCCGATATGGATGACAATTCTCGTAACCCCAAAAAGAAAACAGAGGCTAAGGATGAGGTTAAAAAACTGCTTGAGGTGGTAAAGCACACGAAAGAAGAATATAAAGCTAAAGAAATTATCAATACCTTAATTGGTAAAGAAAATGCTTTGTTAATATCACATAAAACCAACCAACAAGACTTTTTTGGCATAGGTAAAGAGAAAGATGATAAATACTGGATGGCGCTCATTAGACAAACTTTAGTGGCCAACTTAATCATGAAAGAAATAGAACAATATGGTGTTATAAAATTAACTGATCAAGGTAAAAAATTCATTGAAGAGCCTACCTCGTTCATGATGACAGAAGATCATGATTATGTAGATCAAAATGATACAAATATTATTACCAATGCAAAAAGCGGAGGAGCTGTAACTGATGAGAATTTAATGAAAATGCTTAAGGATTTACGTAGAAGTATTGGTAAAAAACTTGGAGTTCCGCCATTTGTGGTATTTCAAGATCCTTCCTTAGAAGACATGACTCTTAAATATCCCATTTCTATTGAAGAACTTAATAATGTACATGGTGTTGGAGAGGGGAAAGCCAAAAAATATGGTAAAGCCTTTATCGAATTAATAGCGAAGTATGTTGAGGATAATGATATTACAAGGCCAGAAGATCTCATTGTTAAAGGAACTGGATTAAATTCTGCTTTGAAATTATTCATCATTCAAAATACAGATAAAAAAATACCGTTGATTGATATTGCCAAATCAAAAGGTTTAGAAATGCCTGAATTGATAAAATTAATGGAGCAAATTATTTATTCTGGTACGAAAATAAATATAGATTATAGTATTGATGAACTTTTAGATGAAGATCAACAAGAAGAGATTTACGATTATTTTATGGAGGCAGAAACAGATAAAATTCAAGATGCTTTAGATGAATTTGATGGAGATTATGATGATGAAGAGCTGCGGTTGATGAGGATTAAATTTATTAGTGAATTGGCAAACTAGAGATAAATGCAATAGAAAAACCTAATATTATGGCCACAAACTTCCTGGCATTAAAATTATGGTTTTGAGTACTTTCAAATAATATCGCATTAGATACATGCAAAAATATGCCGATAATTATGGCTTGAAATTCGTTAGAGTGGGCCGAAAGAAGAGAGTTGTATTGTCCGAAATAA
>JAUIJW010000191.1 GCA_030431085.1 Bacteroidia bacterium | reverse complement strand
TTAACACTTTGAACCACAATAACATCTCCTTTTTTAAGATCTTTTTTTGATATATAAAAATGATGTACCCCAGTTAATCCAATTATATTTGCACTACTATTTATATTTACAGATTCTCCCTTTTTAAATATAAATACAATAAATTTAACCGCCTCTTTCTCTTTGTTTTCGGGTAAACTTTGCCACTGAATTTCAATTGATTTTGATTTCTTTTTAACAAATGCTAATTCTGATACTGGCTCAGGTGGCAGTCCAGACATTGTAATAGAAGGTGGCAATACAGGATGTTGGTAATAATGATTTTTTAAGCGATTATTGATATTTAAAGGGTTGGAGAAAAAACTCTTTGCGCTAAAAAACACACTTCCTTTAATATTAGAAAATGAGTAGTTTAGCTCAAGTTGTTTTTCTATTTCTGTAGGTGATTTGGCTTTCCACTGCTTAGATTTATTAGAGTTTAGTCTATAGGTGGCCTGGCCAATATATAAATTGGTGTTATGATTGTTGAGATGCCACCATTCAATAATTTTAGAATAGTCTGCTTTATCAAATCCAATATGCCAATAGGCTTGAGGCACTATATAATCTAGCCACTTATTTTCAAGCCAAAAAAGGATGTCTGCATATAAATCGTCGTAATTGGTTTGCCCGGCTTGGGTATCAGAACCTTTGGCATCCTTATCCTTATTACGCCAGACACCAAATGGACTAATACCAAATTGTACCCATGGTTTTATAGATTTTATAGTAGCCCTAAGCTCTTTTATAATTAGGTTAACATTATGTCTTCTCCAGTCGTCTATACGATTTGGATAAAAATCACCACCATGCACTTTAAACGCTTCCTGATCCGGAAAAATTTCTTTAGCAATTTTATACGGATAAAAATAGTCGTCGAAATGAATGGCATCGATATCATAATTTTGAACAATATCTGCCACAATATTATTGGTATATTGTCTTACTTCAGGAAGTCCAGGATTAAAGTACTTGTTCTTACCATAGTTAACAAACCACTCTGGTTTTTCGTAAAATAGCTTGTAAGGATTTGCATGATACTCTTTAAAATTTACCATAGCTCGATAAGGGTTGAGCCAGGCATGAAATTCCATTCCTCTTTTGTGAGTTTCTTCAATCATAAAGGCTAGTGGGTCGTAATATGGGCTTGGCTTTTTATTACTTGTACCATTGAGGTAAGCAGACCAGGGCTCGTATTTAGATAGGTAAAAAGCATCTGCAGAAGGTCTCACTTGAAATACAATGGCATTAAAGTGCAGTGCTTTAAAATGGTCTAATAGTTTAATGAACTCTTTTTGCTGCTCGGCAGCACTTAAATTTTTCTGGCTCGGCCAATCAATATTTTCCACTGTGGCTACCCAAACTCCTCGAAATTCTTTTTGTAATGTATTTTGAGCAGATAGGTGCTGTGTGATTATAATACCAGAAATAAGGTATAAATAAAGGAGTAGATGTTGCTTTTTCAATAGATTTATTTTACAATTTAACTAACAATCTGTTAAATTTACAGCGATGGCTAATCCACCTTCTGAAGTTTCTTTATAATTATGATGCATATCTTTTGCTGTTTGCCACATTGTTGCAATCACTTTATCTAGAGAAACTTTAACCGAATCTGGATTAGTTTCTAACGCTAATTCTGCCGCACTTATTGCTTTAATAGCTCCCATAGAGTTTCTTTCAATGCACGGAACTTGGACTAATCCTCCTATTGGGTCACAAGTTAACCCAAGATGATGTTCCATCGCTATCTCCGCCGCTATGGTAACTTGTTCTGGTGTACCGCCCAAAAGTTCTGTAAGAGCTCCAGCAGCCATGGCAGAGGATACGCCAATTTCGGCTTGACAGCCTCCCATGGCAGCAGAGATGGTTGCATTCTTTTTAAAGATACAACCAATTTCACCTGCTACTAATAAGAACTTTTTGATATGATTAAAGTTAGCCTGATGGTTTTCAATAACCAAATAGTACATTAAAACGGCAGGTATAACACCGGCACTGCCATTGGTTGGCGCCGTTACTACGCGACCAAGTGAAGCATTAATTTCGTTAACTGCTAAAGCAAAACAACTTACCCATTTAAGAATTTGCCTAAACTTGACTTCTGTATTTCTTATGGCGTTAATCCATTCTTCTGGATTGTTATAAGGTATATCTCCTATTAATTTACTGTGTATATCGAATGCTCTTCGTTTTACGTTAAGTCCTCCTGGTAAAACACCTTGAGTATGGCAGCCGTCATACATACTATGCAGCATTACTTGCCATACTTGTAACAACTCTTCATCAATTTCACATGGAGTTCTCCAAGACAATTCGTTGTTGAAAACAATGTCTGAAATTGCAGAATTTTCGATATTACAATAGTCAATGAGTTGCTTGGAATTGTATATAGGATTTGGTAATATCTTCTGGTCTACAATGATTTCATCATCTCCTTCTTTGCTTACAAAGCCTCCACCAATAGAGTAATATGTATTGCTAATAGACACTCCATTTTTAATAGATGCTGTAAAAGTAAGCCCATTAGGGTGAAAGGGTAAAAAATCTCTTAGAAATCTAATGTGTTCATCGTAATTAAATGCAATACTTCTTTCGCCATTAAGAGTTATGGAATGTTTGGCTTTAATTTGTTGAATAGTTTTCTCTATTTGATGAGTGTCAAAAGTTATGGGGTCTGCTCCAATCAATCCTAGAACAATAGCAATATCCGTAGCATGTCCTTTTCCAGTTAAAGACAGAGAACCATATAAATCAATTTGAACTGAGTTCACTTGATCAAAATAACCAGTATCTTTTAGTGAAGAGATCCACATCTCGGCAGCCCTCCATGGCCCAAGGGTATGCGAGCTTGAAGGGCCCACACCAATTTTTAGCATGTCAAAAACACTGATACTACTCATAAATTCAATTTTTCACAAAAATAGCAAATTGAACTACCAAAAATGTATTTAAAATATCAAAATTACTTAAAATTTTATCAGATTATAATTTATTGATTACAATGGTTTAAATGCCATTCTGTCATAAATTAGAGAAAATAATGGGTTAAATATGACAATACTATGGAAAATATTTACTTGGCATAAAGATTGACTATTACAAAAGCGTAATAAAAAATAATTAGACAAAAATTTAAATAATAATATTATGAGTAAAATAATTGGTATAGATTTAGGTACAACCAATTCTTGTGTATCTGTGATGGAAGGGAATGAGCCTGTGGTAATTCCAAATGCCGAAGGTAAAAGAACAACTCCATCTATAGTTGCATTTGTAGAAGGTGGAGAACGTAAAGTTGGAGACCCAGCAAAACGTCAAGCGGTTACTAACCCAAAGAATACAATATATTCTGTAAAAAGGTTTATGGGTAATAAATACTCAGAATCTAAAACGGAAGCAGAGCGAGTGCCTTACAACGTTGTAAAGGGTGATAACGATACACCACGTGTTGATATTGATGGTAGATTGTATACACCTCAAGAAATTTCGGCAATGATTCTTCAAAAAATGAAGAAGACTGCAGAAGATTACTTAGGGCAAGAAGTTAAAGAAGCAGTGGTTACAGTACCAGCCTACTTTAATGATGCGCAACGTCAAGCCACTAAAGAAGCTGGTGAAATTGCAGGTTTGAAAATTGGTAGAATTATCAATGAACCTACTGCAGCAGCTTTGGCTTATGGTTTAGATAAATCTGGAGCAGATAAAAAAATTGCAGTTTATGATTTAGGTGGCGGTACATTTGATATCTCTATTTTAGAAATTGGTGATGGTGTTTTTGAAGTATTATCAACCAATGGTGATACCCATTTAGGAGGTGACGATTTTGATCAAGTAATTATAGATTGGTTGGCAGATGAGTTTAATAAAGAAGAAAGCATAGATTTAAGAAAAGATCCTATGGCTTTACAAAGATTAAAAGAAGCTGCAGAAAAAGCAAAAATTGAATTATCATCATCTGCTCAAACAGAAATTAATTTACCTTATGTTACGGCTACAGCTTCTGGTCCGAAACACTTGGTAAAAACATTAACGAAAGCACAGTTTGAGAAATTAGCAGATTCTTTGATTAAGAGATCAATGGCGCCGGTAAGTGCTGCTTTAAAAGATGCAGATTTATCAACGTCGGATGTTGATGAGGTCATTTTAGTAGGAGGGTCAACACGTATTCCAAGAATTCAAG
>JAUIJW010000012.1 GCA_030431085.1 Bacteroidia bacterium | reverse complement strand
AAGTCGGTTAAGCTTTGGATTACACCATTACATCAGATAACAACTTTTTGTGGACCCAGAAGGGCTCGAACCTTCGACCCCCTGATTATGAGTCAGGTGCTCTAACCAACTGAGCTATGGGTCCCAAAAACGAGTGCAATATTACTATTTTTTTACAATTTGTACAATTATTATTGACTATTTATTACTTTTGGTAAACCCAATAAACCCTAACTTATGCATAATAAATATATTACCGTATTCATACTTTTTATTTTAGGTGTAACTGAAATTTTTAGCCAACAAGATTCTGTTAAAACCAACACTCAAAGTGGTTATCATTACAATCCCAACAATACCGAAAATCGCCAAACAAAAGTTGTTAAGAAGCAAAAGCCACACTTTAACCCTTATTGGAGTTTTGGAGGTAATTTAGGTCTTTCTTTTTGGAATGGCGGTACTGATATTTTAATTGCACCCAAAGTATATTACAATTTTACTCCTCAATTTATGGCCGGTGCCGGTATTATTTATAATTACTCCGATTACAGTAGTAGTTTTTATGATTATAAGTACAACTCTTTTGGGGGTAGTATTTTAGGGGCCTTCCGTCCTGTTCGCTATTTGCAATTATCTGCCGAATTACAAACGGTAAAAACCAATAGAGACCGAAATGACATTAAGGATGATTACTGGAATGAATCTTTATTTTTAGGAGCATCATTTGTATCTGGCCCAGTGGCGGTTGGCATTCAATTTGATGCCTTATACGATCAAGGTAAAAGTCCGTACTCATCGGCTTGGACTCCCTTTATCAGTTTTTATTTCTAAAACTTACTTTCTGATATTCTTTAACGATAATTAATGATACAATTTTCATCACTAAATCATTTTGATGTATTGTATCTTTTGTATTCCAGTGGGTTTCCGAAATATCAATACGGTATAGTAAATTTAAAAGTTTATCAAAATCATGATTAATTAAATGCGCTATACTATCTCTTAAATGACATAGAAATTGCTTGGCACTTATTTGGGTTGATATAGAGGTGAAATTCACTCCAACCATTTGAAAATCTTTATTTATCTGGTTTACAAATGGCCGCCATAGAGAAGTATCTAGAATCTGACTTACAAATTTTTCAGAATTTTCAACAGTACTCATAATTAAGTTTGCCTATTCATTAAACTATTAGCAAAATTAATTAAAATATCTTTTTTATCGGCAGTCACAGATAACTGATCGATTTGCTCTAGCGCATCATTAGTATATGCTTCGACCTCTTCTGCTAATATCTCAGGAATTTTATATTTATCAAAAATTGCCTTAACTTTTTTAACCTTATCGTTAGCATTATATGCTCCATTATAATATTGTAACAAGGTATCTTTATCTGCTTTATCTGCCAATTCTAGAGCTTTTAAGTACAAAAACGTTTTTTTATTCTCAACAATATCACCTCCAAGCCTTTTTCCAAAATCTGCAGTAGCATAAGCATCTAAATAATCATCTTGTAACTGAAAAGCAATCCCCAATAGGTAACCAAATCGATAGATACATTCTAAATCTTTTTCATCGGCACCTGCAATCACCCCTCCCATCTTTAAAGCACATGCCAACAATACCGCTGTTTTAAAAGCTATCATTTTTATATATTGAGAAAGCGCTATATCCTCTAGTGTTTCAAAATCCATATCATATTGCTGCCCTTCACACACCTCAACTGCGGTTTTATTAAATAATTGAGATAGTTTTTTATACAATATAGCGTCGTAGGTTTCTAGATGCTGCGCCGCCAAAAACATCAAGGCATCACCAGATAATATAGCTATATCTTGATTCCATACACAATGAACGGTTGGTTGCCCGCGTCGTTTTTCGGCTTTATCCATAATATCATCATGAATCAAAGTGAAATTGTGAAAAAACTCTATACACATGGCTGCGGGTATAGCATCATGATATTTACCTCCAAAAATATCACAACTCATTAAAGTTAAAACCGGACGAATACGTTTAC
This sequence comes from Bacteroidia bacterium, assembly GCA_030431085.1. Lineage (GTDB taxonomy): Bacteria > Bacteroidota > Bacteroidia > Flavobacteriales > Flavobacteriaceae > Lutimonas. The sequence goes on along the minus strand of JAUIJW010000012.1, from coordinate 21,580 downwards.
CACCTAAGCTAAGAATATATTCAATAGGCTTATATAAATTGGTAGGTGCTTGTAGTTCTAAATTTTCTTTAATATATTTTGAAAGGTACTCTAAGATTTCCGACTTATATTCTTGAATTTCCACGGCGGCTAATTTTTTGCTGTAAAAGTAGAGCAATATTACCACAATATTAAATTTTTAATAATTTAAACACTTTGGAAACTTTTTTTGTTTTTTTAGTTTCCTAATTCGTATCTTTGCCCACCTTATGAAGAATAAAGTCTTACAAAAAGCTTCAGAACTTTTTCTTAGGTACGGTTTTAAAAGCGTTACCATGGATGATATTGCCAGTGAAATGGCGATATCAAAAAAAACAATCTATCACCATTTTGCTACTAAAAGAAAATTAATTGAAGCCGTAGCCTATTATATTCTAACGGAGTTAAAAGATGGGTTTAATTGTATTTGCAACCAATCTAAAAATCCTGTTGAAGAATTATTTCAAATGAAATCTTTGGTGGTTAACATGCTTAACAGCCAAGAAGTTTCTCCTAAATATCAATTAGAGAAATATTATCCTAAGATTCATGAGTCTTTAAAGCAAAAACAGTTTGAATCTGTAAAAGAATGCATTTCGAACAATCTAATCAAAGGTATTGAACAGGGGTATTATCGTCAAGATATTGATATAGATTTGGTTACAAGATTGTATTTCACTGCCACCACTGGGTTACATGACACTGATTTGTTTCCTCAAAATGAATACCCTATTTCTCGATTAATCGATGGTCATTTGGAGTACCATATTCGCGCAATAGCCACTAACAAAGGAATTTCTCTCTTACAAAAAATGCTCAATAAATGAAAAATATTATCTGTTTAACCATTTTTATTTTATGCCTAACACCGTCCTTTTCCCAAGACGGGGTGTACTCGTTTACGCTAGATGAGGCAATCAATTTTGCCATTGAAAACAGTTATACCACGAGAACAGCTGCTTTAGATATTGAAGCTGCAGAAAAGAAGAAATGGGAAACCACCACAATAGGTTTACCCCAAATAGACGGAACGGTTTCTTATCAAAACAACCTAAAACAAGTAGTAACTCTTTTACCTGCAGAGATTGCAGGCGGTAATCCTGGCGAATATGTTCCAGTTACCTTTGGCACTAAACAAAGTATTAATACCAATGCTAGGTTAAATCAATTAATTTTCGATGGCTCTTATATTGTGGGGCTGCAATCTGCCAAAACGTATCTTACTATTTCAAATTTGGCAAAAGAAAAAACAGATCAAGGAGTTAGGGAAGCTGTAATTAATGCCTATGGCAATGTGCTTATTAATGAAGAAACCATAGACATTTTAAACAAAAATATTGCGGTTTTAGAAAAGAATTTATCAGAGACCAAAGCCATACTTCAAAATGGTTTAACCGAAGAACAAGATGTAGAACAGCAACAGATTACTCTTTTAAGGCTTAAGAACGAACTCAACAAAACCAAACGATATGATGTCATTGCCAAAAAAATGCTCAATATCACTCTAGGTATTCCTGTTGAAGAACAGGTTATACTCGAAGATAAACTTGAGGCCATAGCCATTAAAAGTGCAGACATGCAACTATTATCTAAACAGTTTAACTTAAAAAACCATATTGATTATAAAATAGCAGACAACACAAGAGAATCTGATGCTTTACTGGTAAAATTTGAAAAAAGTAAATATTTACCTTCATTAAGTGGTTTTATTGATTATTCATATTATGTGAATGCCGATAGAGATTTGTTTAATGACACTTGGTATGACTCTTCAATGTTTGGACTCAGCTTAAATGTTCCTATTTTTAGTAGTTTACAAAGAAGTGCTCGTACGCAACAAGCTAAAATTAACCTTATTCAATCGGAAATTGCACTTAATGAAACTTCAGAAAAATTAAAATTGCAAGTAGAAACCGCTAGAAACTCGTATCAATTTGCCTTAGATCAATTTAATACAACTAAACAAAATATTGTACTGGCAGAAAGTATCGCCAATAAAGAACAAATCAAATTCTTTGAAGGTATTAGTACCAGTTTAGATTTAACTAATGCACAGAACCAGCTTTACTCTATTCAGCAAGAATATCTCATGTCGATACTTGAGATTATTCAAACTAAAGTTGAATTAGAAAATGCCTTAAATATATTCGAAAATTAACCCCACTCAATAAGTTATTTATATAATGAAAAATATCATTTACCTTATCATCGCTAGTACCTTACTTATCGCTTGTAGCGGAAAAAGTAAACAAACTGTTGAAGATATCATTAGCTCTGGCGATATTGAAAGTATTAGAGCAAAAAGATCTGAAATAGAAAAGGAAAAAACAGCGATCAATGAATCATTAAAGCAATTAGATGAAGCTATTGATAAATTAGACCATTCTAAAAGGCTTCCACTAGTAACCACATTAAAAGTGACGCAACAAAAGTTTGAACATTATCTTGAATTACAAGGTAGTGTACAAACCAAGCAAAACATAGTTCTTAACCCAGAAACATCTGGAATTCTTCAAAAAATCTATGTTATGCAAGGTCAATTTGTAAAAAAAGGCACCTTATTGGCTCAAATCGACGATGGTGGATTGGCTCAACAATTGGCCCAATTACAAATTCAAGCAGATTTAGCTAAAACTACTTTTGAAAGACAACAAAGATTATGGGATCAAAAAATTGGTAGTGAAATGCAGTTTTTACAAGCCAAATCGAATTACGAAGCCCAAGAAAGAGCTCTGGAACAACTAAAAATTCAACTCGACAAATCATTTATTAGGGCACCTTTTGATGGTTTTGTAGATGATATTATTACAGAAGAAGGCAGTGTGGTAGCTCCAGGACAGTCACAAATTATTAGAATAGTAAACTTATCGAACATGTATATCGAAGTTGATGTTCCAGAAAGTTATATCAGTTCAATAGAAAAAGGTAAAAAAGTAAAAATACATTTACCTATTTTAAATAAAAATATAGACTCTAAAGTAAGACAGGCTAGTAATTATATCAATCCTGCCAACAGAACCTTTAAAATAGAAATTCCAGTTCCCAATAAGGAGAAAGATGTTAAACCTAATTTAACAGCTAGAATAAAAATTAACGACTACACCAATGATCAAGCTGTTTTAGTACCGCAAAGATTAATTTCTGAAAATGCCAACGGCGAGCAATACGTCTACCTCATTAAAGATAAAAATGATAAAAATGAAGCCATTACTACAAAAGCTATAATAAAAACAGGTAAGACTCAGGGCGACGTAATTGAAGTTTTAAAAGGGCTTAATTCTGGTGACGAGATCATTAAAGATGGTGCTAGAAGTGTTAGAGAAGGACAAGCAATTAAAATAATCAACACCAAATAAAATGACCGAGCAGCAAAAAAAAGTTGACAAGGAGTTTGCTCTATCTTCATGGGCAATAAATAACAAGACCACTATTTACGTGATCATGGTGTTGTTTTTCTTCTTAGGTGTTTCTGCTTACTTCAGCATGCCTAGAGAAAATTTTCCCGAGGTTAAAGAAACCAAAATTTATGTTAGCTCTATCTATCCTGGTAACACAGCAGAAGACATAGAGAAGTTAATTACAGATCCTTTAGAAGAAGAGCTAAAGACCATTAGCAATGTCGTTGAAATTACTTCAACTTCTCAAGAAGATGTTTCTATGGTTATTGTTGAATTTGATGAAAATATTACTGTAGAAGCGGCTAAACAAAAAGTAAAGGATGAAATTGAAACCAAAACCTCTGGTGAAGATTGGCCCACTTTTAACGGTGCTAAAGTAGAACCCAATGTATTTGATTTAAATTTTTCTGAGGAAATGCCCATTTTAAATATCAATATTTCTGGTGATTATCCTGTGCATAAGCTAAAAGAGTTTGGCGAGTATCTTCAAGATGAAATTGAAGATTTATCAGAAATCAAGCAAGTTGATATTAGAGGTGCACAAGAAAAAGAAGTTGAAGTGGCTGTTGATATTTATAAAATGATGGCTGCTACCGTAAGTTTTGATGATGTAATCAATGCAATTAACCGTGGTAATGTAACCATGTCTGCAGGTAACTTAATTGCTAGTCATCAAAGAAGAACCATACGTATCTTAGGTGAAATTGATGACCCATCTGATTTAGAAAACTTCGTTATAAAATCAGAAAATAATAGTCCTATCTATTTAAAAGATATCGCTACTGTTTCCTTTAAAGACAAAGATAAAACTACCTATGCCAGAGAGTTTGGTAAGAGTGTGGTGATGCTGGATGTTAAAAAAAGAGCCGGTAAAAACATGGTACATGCCGCTCAAGAAATACAAACTATTGTTAGTAATGCTAAAACACAGGTTTTTCCTCCAGATCTTGAGGTCACAATAGCCAACGACCAATCTTCTGTAACGATTGGTCAAGTTGATGATTTGGTTAATAATATCATTTTTGGGGTTATTTTGGTGGTTACCGTACTAATGTTCTTTTTAGGATTTAAAAATGCCATTTTTGTTGGATTTGCAATTCCAATGTCCATGTTTATGTCGCTTATGATTTTAAATATGCTGGGCTACACCTTAAATACCATGATACTTTTTGGTTTAATTATGGGCTTAGGTATGCTTGTGGACAATGGTATTGTAGTTGTTGAAAATGTGTATCGCTTGATGGATGAGGAAGGGATGTCTCGAATTCAAGCTGCTAAAAAAGGCATTGGCGAAATTGCTTTTCCAATCATTATTTCTACGGCTACAACTGTAGCCGCCTTTATTCCATTAGGGTTATGGCCTGGTATGATGGGGCAATTTATGATTTTATTGCCCATCACATTATCTATTGTTTTAGGGTCGTCTCTTATCGTGGCAATTTTCTTTAATTCTGTGCTAGTATCACAGTTTATGAACACCGAAGATAAAGACATGCCGCTAAAAAGAATTATTAGAATGACCGCTATTATGGCTGTTTTAGGACTTTTAGTTGCCATATTTGGAGGTGATTACCGCGGGCTTGGCAACCTGATGATTTTTGCCGCTATAATGTTATGGATATATAGATTAGGACTTAGAAAAATGGCTAACCACTTTCAAACTAAAATCTTAACAAAACTGGAAAGCTTTTATGAAAGTCAATTAAAAGGTGCCTTAACAGGCAAAAGACCTTACTTTATTACCATTGGAACCTTTTTACTTTTAATTGTAGCATTTATTGCCTTTGGTATTTCTTTAAATAAGCAAAGAACTAAAGTTGAGTTTTTTCCAGACAACAAGCCTAATCAAATCATAGTATACATTGAATATCCTCAAGGTACAGATATCGAAAGAACCAATACCATTACTAAAGAGATAGAAGAACGCGTCTATGCCGTGTTGAACGATAAAGAATACTTAGATGGCGATTATAATTTTATGGTCGAAAGTGCTGTATCTCAGGTAGGTGAAGGTGCTGGAAATCCTCAAACCGATGGGGGCTCTACGGCAGAAATGCCTCATCGTGGTAAAATTACTGCTTCAATGAGAGAATATAAGTACAGACGTGGTAAAGACAGTGAATTACTTCGCCAGAAAGTTCAAAAAGCTTTAACGGGTATTTATCCTGGTGTCTTGATTTCTGTTGAGAAAGATGTTAATGGTCCCCCAGTAGGCTCTCCAATTAACATCGAACTACAAGGTAATGATTATGCAGAACTTATCGCCACAGCAGAAAAAATGCGTGAATTTATCAATACCAAAAATATAGCAGGTATAGACGAATTAAAAATTGATGTTAATAAATCAAAGCCTTCAATGGAAGTTGTTGTTGATCGGAAAAAAGCAGGAGAGTTAGGTATAACTGCCGGCCAAGTAGGTCAGCAACTTAGAAATGCCATTTTTGGGAGCAAAGCTGGAGTGTATAAGGAAAAAGGTGATGACTATGATATCTATGTTCGCTTTAATCAAGATATTCGTTATAATACTAGTGCTATTTTTAATCAATCTATCACTTTTAGAGATCCGGCGAGTGGGCAAATTAAAGAAGTTCCAGTATCGGCTATAGCCAAACAAAATAACACTTCGGGCTTTAACGCCATTAAACATAAGGATGTGCAACGTGTAGTTACCGTTTATTCTGCCCTATCTCCCGGGTATACAGATGCTGGCGCCATTGTAGCCAAAATCCAAGAAGAAATGCGTAACTATCCAGATCTACCAAATGATATAAAAATAGACTATACTGGTCAAATTGAAGAGCAACAAAAACAAATGAGTTTTTTAATGGGCGCCTTTTTTACTGGCCTTGGTCTTATTTTCTTCATTTTAATCTTTCAATTTAATTCTGTCTCTAAACCAGGAATTATCATGATGGCCATCTTCTTAAGTTTTATTGGAGTATTCGGTGGCTTGGTTATAACCGGCGCATCATTTGTGATTATGATGACTATGATGGGTATAATATCCTTAGCGGGAATCGTGGTAAATAATGGTGTAGTATTATTAGATTACACACAACTATTGATTGATCGGAAAAAAGTTGCGCTTCATCTGGATGATCATACTTATTTAGAAAAAAATGACTTAACAGAAGCCATTATTAAGGCAGGTAAAGCAAGGTTACGACCTGTATTATTAACCGCCATAACAACCATATTAGGGTTGATACCACTGGCCATAGGATTAAACATCAACTTCTTTACGTTGTTTAGTGAGTATGATGCCAATATTTATATGGGTGGAGATAATGTTATTTTTTGGGGACCTTTAGCTTGGACAGTTATCTATGGATTATTGATTGCCACTTTTTTAACTTTAATTGTAGTACCAACAATGTTTTATTTGATTACTCGATTTAAAATGTGGTTACAATCTAAATTCAATAACAATTCTACAGCTTTAAATACTCAACCATAACTAAAACCAAAAGCCAAGACTAAAGTAAACAAAGTCTTTATTAGAATCTGGAGACCAAGCATAGCTTAACTCAATCGGGCCTAAAAGTGTGTTTAAACCATAACCCACTGCATAGCCCGATTTTGTGTCTTCGAAAATACTTCCAGAATTCCAAATATCATCAGACACTCTGGCAAAATTCGCTCTGGTAATGATATAGTTATCTTTAAATAAATTATAGCGTAACATAAATGTAGATTTTAAAAACCCTAAGTCGCTTAGCTCTGCCATATCATACCCATAAAAGGGTACAAACGTATTGATGTAATTTTCGTTATATCCTCCTAGGTGGTAATTGAACACTCCTAAATCGTAATTTCCAATAGTGATTCCAGCTTCAGAGATGTATTGAAACGTAAGTTTATTAAAAAAGGTTTTAGCAAACCCTAGTTTTCCAGACAACTGAGAAAAAGCACTAAAATCATCGTACAGATTATTAGAAAACAAATACATTTTATATTGTGCATCTAGATAGAACCCTCTTTTGGGGTAGTATTTATCATCGTACGAATCAAACATTACTTTACCGTAGGCATTAAAATAACTGCTTTTTTCGTAATAATTTCTTTCATTGTTTTCTAAAACTTCATCACTATAAACACGTATGATTTTATGCTCACCGCCGATTTGTAATGCCATGTTATTTCTAATATCTCTTTGTACGAATAATTGAGTTGTAAAATCTACATACTTTGTGGGTATTTTAATTTCTATAGATCTACCTGGATCTTCTACACTTAATCGGGCCAGGCTCTCTTCAAATGAGTTATATCTGGTATTGATACCAAAGCTCCAATTATCACCATTATCTAAAAAATAATCTATGTTATATCGTATTTTATCACCAATGACTAAATCTGCTGAGAGATAATCATTTTTTAGCAGCATATGATTTTTAGTAAAGTTGACTAAAATACCTGTTTTATAAAGTTCGTCGTAATGAGCTCCTAGTTTGATAAAAGTAGACGCTTTTTTTTCGATAAGATAAAATTCAATCTTTTTTCCTCCGTTTACTGGAGAAAACTTGTAATGTATTGACTCGAAATTACCTGTAGCAGACAAACGGTCTATACCTTCAAAAAATTCTTTCTGACTCACCTCACTATTCGCTTTGATTCTCAATTTATCTAGAACATAATCATTGGTGTAGTGCTTATTGCCACTCACTGTAACTTCTTTAATTATAATGTTTCTATTCAAATCGAAGGTACTCACAGATTTTCTAAAGTTATTCTTCTTTTGCCTCATGGCAAGCTTTTTTAAAGCTGTAAAATTATTTCTAGCAACATCTTCTCCCACCTGCACCAGTTCCTCAACTTTGTCAAAAGAAAAATCTGTATACTCTGTAATGTCTGGCTTTAAATATAAATCTGTTTCTTCTATTTTTTTGTCAAAACCCTTATACATTTGATAGCCCACAATTTGCATTAACACTTTTGGTACTGAAGTAATTTCATCACGACTATCTAATGTACCTTGTACATCAACACCAATTATAAAATCTACACCTTTCTCTTTAAGTTTTTCAATAGGGTAATTATCTACAATACCCCCATCAACCAAAATTTCGTCATTAACAACTACCGGAGTAAGCAATGAAGGAAATGAGCCACTGGCTCTCATAGCTTCTGGCAAAAAGCCTTTATCTAAAACTACTTCAGCTCCTGTCTCTAAATTGGTAGCAATACAGAAAAAAGGTATTGGTAATTCACTAAAGTCATCCACATCATGTACATGCTCTGTTAATTGAGAAAATAAATTGAATACATTTTGCCCTTTAGACAAAGCCGTTGGTAAACCTATTTTACCATTAGCTACTGGTAAGGTAAGTGCATATTTACCTTCGTTTTCTTTTTGGTAAAACGAATACGCCTTTCTGGGTAATTGATCTCCAATCAATTCCTCAAAGTCATGTACACGAAGTATTGAATCTAATTCTGTAGCATTATATCCCGACGCATATAACCCCCCAATAATAGACCCCATACTGGTACCGCCAATATAATCAATTCTCACCCCTGCATCTTCCAACACCTTCAATACCCCCACGTGAGCAAATCCTTTTGCACCACCACCACTTAAAACCAAACCAACCTTAATATCATCTGTGGCAGTAGATGGGTTTGTTTGCCCAAAAATCGCTACCTGACCAAAAAGAAGTAGGATGGTTACATATCTATTCATAGGTTAAAAGTATAAAATTTAACCTAGGTGTTTGTTGCGAAATAGTTAATTATTTTTTTAGCCTTATCTTGACCGATTACCTGTTGCAATTCTTGTTGCCTTGCTAGTTTTACCCTTTTTAATGATTTGAATTTTCTTAACAACTGCACCATAGTTTTCTCACCAATACCGGGTATACTAACTAATTCTGTTTGCAAGGCACCTTTACTTCTTTTATTTCTATGATGGGTAATTCCAAATCGGTGGGCCTCATTTCTTAGCTGCTGAATAATTTTTAAGGATTCTGATTTTTTATCTAAATACAATGGAATAGGATCATCCGGGTAAAATAATTCTTCTAAGCGCTTAGCAATACCAACTATGGCTATTTTTCGGCGCAAGCCCAAAACATCTAAACTCTTTAAAGCAGAAGACAATTGCCCTTTGCCTCCATCGATGATAATTAATTGAGGTAAGTCTTGACCTTCGTCTAACAATCGTTTATATCTTCGGTGCACCACCTCTTCCATCGAGGCAAAATCATCTGGGCCCACAACCGTTTTGATATTAAAATGACGGTAATCTTTCTTACTAGGCTTTGCATTTTTAAACACAACACAAGCCGCTACAGGATTTGTACCTTGAATATTTGAATTGTCAAAACATTCAATGTGTACTGGAAGTTCTTTCAATCTGAGGTCTTTTTGCAATTGCTTTAAAATTCGTTTGGTATGCCTTTCTGGATCTACAATTTGAATTTGTTTAAACCTTTCTTGACGAAAATATTTGGCATTGCGCAATGAGAGTTCAACTATTCTTTTTTTATCGCCTAATTTTGGTACTACAACTTTTATTTTTTCATCGAAATTTAACTTAAATGGTAAATAAACTTCATGAGAGGTTGAATGGAAACGTTCTCTAATTTCAATTATGGCCAGCGCTAAAAGCTCTTTATCCGGTTCATCTAATTTCTTCTTAATTTCAATGGTATGAGATTGAATAATGGCGCCATTGGCTAGTTTTAGATAATTGACATACGCGAAGCTCTCATCAGAAATAATAGAAAAAACATCTACATTGTCTATACTGGGATTTACAACGGTGGATTTTGCCTGATAATTGGCTAAAAGATCTATCTTGTTTTTAATTTTTTGAGCCTCCTCAAATTCCATCTGACTCGCAAAATTGTGCATCAGGTTTTCAAATTTCCTAAGCGACGATTTGAAATTACCTTTGATGATATTTCTTATTTCAACAATATCTTCTAGATAATCTGCCTCTGTTTGGAGGCCTTCACACGGGCCTTTACAGTTTTTAATATGGTACTCTAGACAGACTTTGTACTTACCTTCCGAAATATTTTTTTGAGATAAATGATAAGCGCACGTTCTAAGTGGATATAACTCTTTAATTAAAGAAATTAAGGCTCTAATGGTTCTTACAGAAGTGTAAGGTCCAAAATATTCAGAACCATCTTTTACAACATTCCTCGTGAGAAAAACCCTAGGAAACGGTTCTTTTTTAATACATATCCAAGGATAAGTTTTATCATCTTTCAACAAAACATTATACCTAGGCTTATATTTTTTAATCAGGTTGTTTTCTAATAAAAGGGCATCGGTTTCAGTATCTACTACAATGTGTTTTATGGATGCTATTTTTTTTACTAAAACTCTGGTTTTGCCGCTATCATGTGTTTTGGTAAAATAAGAAGACACTCTTTTTTTTAAGTTCTTCGCTTTACCTACATACAATATCTGATCTTCTTTATCAAAATACTGATATACACCCGGTGTGGTAGGTAATGTTTTTATTTGAAGTTTTAAATTCAATCTATGCGCTTCGTGTTTAACATACTTTCTAAAAAGTTATTCTCTGTACCGTCAACCAACTCCCAACCCATTATTACGGCTATTCTATTTAGGTTTAATAATTCTTCAAACAATCGTTGCTTGGCATTCTTTTTCAAACTACTTACTTGGGCAGTTTGCTTTATTTTTTCAATGCTTTTTGCTTGTATGCTATTAAGTGTTTTCTTATCAAAAGTATTGAATGAGCTTTGTTTAAGATCGAAATACTCAATCTTAGGGAAAATTTCTAAACTAGGATTTGGTATACTTTTAATGATAATTTTTTTATCAATACTGTCTAGCTCATAGGTCATCTCCTGTAAATCAAATTGCACTTGCACCTTAGCATTTACAGAAACAATCACACTTTTTTCAAACTCGAAAGCATCATAAAAATATTTTTTAGCATCTTTATAATTATACATTTCTGTAAAGTATCCTTCGGTAACCACCAGCTTACTTACATTGGCAATACTTTGAGTGATGATTTGAATATCCTCAGTTAAATCTTGCTTTTCTTCATGTTTATATATTGTTTTTCCAACAAAAAAACCAATTAAACAAATTAGAAAGTAAATGGTATACTTTTTCATAAAAATGTCATTTCATTAATTGATAATGAACTGTTTATTAATGATTAATAAACAAAGTTTGTATTTTTGAAACTTAATAAATCTGGTAGTAAAAATACATTATTATAATTAGAAATTAAACCTATGAAATTTTGGAAAAAACTCACGCAGCAAGAATTACAGCATAGAATTGACCAAGCGCTACTTGAAAATGTAGATTTTTCAAAAGATGCCTCACTGGGTTACCCAGCCTCAAAGCTTGATGAAAAAGTGTTTTATAACGATGCGCCTTTCTTAAAAGATGCGCCTACTCTTAAAACTTTTGTGGCTAACCCTAACCATATAGGTTGTCATACTTTTGGCACTTCCGAAAAAGCATTTAAAGGCACACAGGACATTGAAAGAGAAGTGCTAAATGTTTTAGCTGTTGATGTGTTTAAAGCCGCTCCTAAATCTTTTGATGGTTATATCGCTCCAGGCGGAACAGAAGCTAATATACAAGCGCTTTGGGTGTTTAGAAACTACTTTTACAATGAGTTTAATGCTACCAATCAAGATATTGTTATTCTAGCATCAGAAGACACGCATTATTCCATTCCTAAAGGATCTAATCTTCTTGGCATTGATTTAATATCTATACCTGTTGAATTTGAAAACCGTCAAATTGATAAAGTGGCTTTAGATGGTATTGTTAAACAAGCCAAAGAAAATGGTAAAAAATATTTTATAGCAATTTCTAATATGGCGACCACCATGTTTGGTTCTGTTGATGATCCTCAAGATTATATTAGTGTATTAGAAAAATATAACCTCCCATTTAAGTTACATATAGATGGTGCCTATGGTGGGTTTGTGTACCCTTTTAGTCATAAAGACACTAAAATAAACTTTTCTAACCCTAAAATAAGCTCAATCACCATTGATGCACACAAAATGTTACAAGCTCCTTATGGTACTGGTGTGTTTTTATGTAGAAAAGGGCTTATAGAAAATGTATTAACCAAAGAAGCTGGCTATGTAGAAGGTATGGATTTAACCCTTTGTGGCAGTCGGTCTGGAGCCAATGCTATTGCTGTATATATGATTCTATTTACTTATGGTCCTTATGGATGGAGCGAAAAAATTAGTATCCTCCTAATGAGAACTGACTGGTTTTGTAATGCTTTAGATGAACTGGGCATTAAATATTTCAGAGAAGAAAAAATGAATATTGTAACGATACATTCAGAATATATTCCTACAGACATTGCAGAAAAGTTCGACTTAGTACCTCAACAACACAATAGTGCTAATAAGTGGTACAAGGTGGTTATTATGGATCATGTAGAGATCGATAATCTTAAGCAGTTAATCGATGCTTTGAAGGAAGTCTAATTCGGTTTTTTAGGAAACGCCTTCTTATTGAATACAATTAACAACCCAACGCCGGTACTAATGGCAGTATCGGCCACGTTAAATACTGGGTCAAAAAATGTAAAATGCCTATTCTCAAATATCCCAATGTGTTTACCTCCAACCAACGGTAGCCATTGAGGCATATTAAAACTAATGGTTGGCACCCAATCTGGAAGCATGGTATCAATCATAGGAAAATAAAGCATATCTACCACCTTACCATAAAAAAGTGGCGCATAACCTCCTTCTGGTGGTAAAAAAGTAGCCACTTGCCTATAACTATCGCTAAAAAAAATACCGTAAAATACAGAATCAATAATATTGCCAAGCGCTCCTGCAAAAATAAGTGCTATAGCCGTAATCAATATTTTATGTGCCTTACTTTGAATTGCGCTCCAAAGCCAATAACCAATACCAACAATAGCAACCAGTCTAAATAAGGTGAGAAATAACTTACCCGATTTACCGCCAAACTCCTTACCCCAAGCCATGCCATTATTCTCTAAAAAGTGAATTCGTATCCAGTCTAAACCTAGTACTTTAATTTCTTCACTCAACACAAAATGTGTTTTAATATAAACCTTAGAAATTTGGTCTATCAGTAAAATAGCAATAATTAATATGGAAGCTCTTTTCAACACTCTTAAATTAAAATTTTACAATAATACTAAATATTTAGTTAACCATTATAAGTTCAATACTTGCACTTATGGCCTTAATATTTACTAGGTTTTTAGGCTGGCCAACTGTTAAATTAACAGTGCCATCGCTGCTTTTTTTTCCTTCGTTTTGGGTTAAATTTTTAATGACACCTATTCTGCTTTGAGCCATTACTTTTGTATTAGGTGATATATTGCCACTTACCTTACCTGTATGGATTTTTACAGTATAATTTAATTCAGGTTTATTCAATGTAATAAACCCTTCATCAAGTTGAATATTGGTATGAGCTACTAAATGATTTGTAATAATATTTCCTTCTACGCAAGTAAGATCTATTTTTTTGAATCTTGGTATTTCTATAGTATAAGAATTATAGAGCGGTTGAATGGTACATTGTTTGTCTTGGTGCATCAATTCTTCTTGCCATTGTAAATTTTCTATTCCTCGAATATAAATAGTCCCATTTTGTTCTTCTACCTTTATCGTAGCAGCTAAATCTGCATCATTTTCAACATGTATGCGATAACCATTTTTTGTGTCACTATTTTTAACAGTAATGGTATTTACTTTTCCAAAAGAAGCGACAACTGCCGAAGCCTTAGATTGCCATGATTTTTGCAACTGTTGCTGTGCCCATACCATAGGTGTAAAACACAAAAAGACTATTAGGCATAGTCTCTTTGTATAATTCTTAAAGATTAAATAATCTTTATATCTGTTGTCTTTTTGCTTCAATACTTAAAGTTGCATGAGGTACTAACTTTAGGCGTTCTTTTTGAATTAAACCACCAGTTACTCTACAAATGCCATATGTTTTATTTTCTATTCGTAATAATGCATTTTTTAAGTCACGAATGAATTTTTCTTGACGGATAGCCAATTGTACATTAGCTTCTTTAGACATGGTTTCAGATCCTTCCTCAAACGCCTTAAATGTTGGTGAAGTATCTTCAATACCATTATTACTATCATTTTTATACGAACTCTCTATTAAGGCCAAATCTTCTTCGGCTCTTCTAATTTTTTCTTGAATGATGGCTTTAAATTCAGCTAAATCAGCATCGGAATACCTTACTTTGTTTTCTCCCATTTTATTAAACTTTTTCTAACAATAATTCTGTATTGACATCATCAAATACTATACTGTTTCCATTATTAACTTTATCCTGCAACACCAATTCATTGGTTAGTGTTTCATTTTTAATATAATTTTCATTTAAAGTTACTGCTTGATCTACAATACCATCTTTTTTAATGTATAGTTTAATTTTATCAGTAACTTCTAAACCTTTATCTTTTCTAAGATTTTGAATTCTATTGATCAATTCTCTCGCGATTCCTTCATTTTTAAGTGTTTCTGATATTGAAACGTCTAAAGCTACGGTTAAATTGCCTTGATTAGCTACTAACCATCCTTCAATATCTTGCGTACTTATCTCTACTTCATCTAAAGTAATGATTTCTTCATTACCCGCAACATTAAGTTTAATTTGACCTTCTTTTTCTAATACAGTTAAATCTTCGTTAGACAAACCCTGAATGGCATGAGCCACTATCTTCATATCTTTCCCATACTTCGGGCCAAGAACTTTAAAATTTGGTTTTACATTCTTTATTAAAATTCCAGAGGCATCATCAATCAGCTCTATCTCTTTAACATTAACTTCCGAAATGATTAAATCTGAAACCGCTTCAATATCTTGTCTTTCTTGTGCATCTAATACTGGAATCATAATTCTTTGTAATGGCTGACGCACTTTTATCATTTCTTTCTTTCTTAAAGACAATACCATCGAAGAAATGGTTTGAGCCTTTTGCATTTTTCTTTCTAAAGACTCATTAATTAACGACAAGTCTGCCTTAGGAAAGTCAACCAAATGTACAGAACTAAAATTATTTTTGGAAGTATTTCTTGTTAAATCTTTATACAAGTTATCCATGAAAAAAGGCGCTATTGGCGATGCCATCTTAGCCACAGTAAGTAAGCAAGTATAAAGGGTTTGATAAGCAGAAATTTTATCTTTTTGATAATCTCCTTTCCAAAATCTTCTTCTACATAATCTTACATACCAGTTGCTCAAGTTTTCTGTTACAAAATACTGAATGGCTCTAGCCACTTTAGTAGGCTCATAATCATCATAAAAAGCCTCTACATCTTTAATTAATGTATTGAGTTCTGATAAAATCCATCGATCAATCTCTGGCCTTTCGTTAATGGCAATTTCACTTTCCGCGTAAGCGAAATTATCTATATTGGCATACAGTGAGAAGAATGAATAGGTATTATATAGTGTACCAAAGAACTTTCGTTTTACTTCTTCTACACCATCTAAATCAAACTTTAAATTATCCCAAGGATTGGCGTTTGAAATCATGTACCAACGCGTAGCATCTGGCCCATAAGTTTTCATAGTCTCGAATGGGTCTATAGCATTACCCAATCTTTTAGACATTTTTTTTCCATCTTTATCTAACACCAAGCCATTAGATACCACATTTTTATAAGCAATAGAATCGAATGCCATCGTGGCAATGGCATGTAGGGTATAAAACCAGCCTCTAGTTTGGTCTACACCTTCTGCAATAAAATCTGCTGGATAAAATTTATTTTGATCTATTTTATCTTTATTCTCAAATGGATAATGCCATTGCGCATAAGGCATCGCGCCAGAATCGAACCAGACATCAATTAAATCTGATTCTCTGTGCATGGCCTTTCCTTTTGGTGATACCAATACTATTTGATCGACAACATTTTTATGCAAATCTATTTTGTTGTAATTGGCATCACTCATGTTACCTACTTCAAAATCTTCAAAAATATCTCGATCCATTAACCCAGCGTTAACCGATTTTTGTATTTCTGCTTTAAGTTCTTCGACAGATCCTATTATAATTTCTTCAGTACCGTCTTCAGATCTCCATATTGGTAACGGGGTTCCCCAGTATCTCGATCTAGACAAATTCCAATCATTGGCATTTTTTAACCAATTTCCAAATCTACCTTCACCCGTTGATGTTGGTTTCCAGTTTATCTCTTGGTTATACGCATACATTTTATCTCGTTCTTCAGTCACTTTAATAAACCAAGAATCTAGCGGATAATACAAAATTGGTTTGTCTGTCCTCCAACAATTGGGATAGCTATGCTTATATTTTTCTACTTTAAAGGCTTTATTTTCTTGCTTTAATTGAATGGCAATTTCAACGTCTACAGATTTCTCTGGTGCTTGACCTTCATCATAATATTCATTTTTAACATACTTGCCTGCATACGGACCAACATGTTTAGTAAACTTACCTTGAAGATCTACAAGAGGAATTGGATTGTCGTTTTGATCTAACACCAACATGGGTGGGACTTCTGGATTGGCTTGTTTTGCCACTAGGGCATCATCGGCTCCAAAAGTTGGTGCCGTATGAACAATACCTGTACCATCTTCTGTGGTTACAAAATCACCTGCTATTATTCTAAATGCATTTTCTGCATTTTGATATGGTAAGGCCAATGGTAATAATTGTTCATACTTTATTTCGAGTAAATCATTTCCTTTACATTCTTTAGCTACAAAATATGGTATCTGCTTATCACCTTTTTTATAGGCTACTAACTCACCCTCTTGATCTACCAATCTAAATTTTTTACCACTAAACTGGTTATTTAATAGAGCCTTAGCCAATATTACATTGATGGGCTCATAAGTGTATTGATTATAGGTTTTAACGACTACATAGTCAATATTTTTACCCACCGTTAATGCTGTATTCGATGGCAAAGTCCATGGTGTTGTAGTCCATGCCAAGAAAAATAGATCGCCATCTATGTCCTTTAAGAATTCGGGCAAACTATTTTTTAAGGCTTTAAATTGTGCTACAATAGTAGTATCTGTTACATCTTGATAAGTGCCTGGCTGGTTTAACTCGTGAGAACTCAACCCTGTACCCGCTTTTGGAGAATAGGGCTGAATGGTATACCCCTTATACAACAAACCTTTTTGATATAACTGTTTTAATAGCCACCATAATGTTTCCATATATTTAGGCTGATAGGTTACATACGGATCATTCATATCTACCCAATGCCCCATTTTTCTGGTAAGTTCTTCCCAAATATCAGTATAACGCATCACTGCCTTTTTACAAGCTTCGTTATACTCTTCTACACTAATTTTTTTACCAATATCTTCTTTTGTAATGCCTAATTCTTTTTCAACACCTAATTCAATTGGTAAACCATGGGTATCCCAACCCGCTTTTCGCTCGACTTGAAAGCCCTGTAAAGTTTTATAACGACAAAAAATATCTTTAATCGCTCTACCCATAACATGGTGAATTCCCGGCAAACCGTTGGCTGAAGGTGGACCCTCAAAAAATACAAATGGTTTCTTTCCATCTCTTGAGCGAATACTCTCTTGAAAAATATCATTGTCTTCCCAAAATTTTAGGGTTTCATCTGCAACCTCGGTAAGGTTTAATCCTTTATATTCTCTAAAGTTTTGACTCATCTTTTACACCAATTCAATTAGGTTGGCAAAATTACATATTTTCTATCGATTTACGTTTCACACCATAAAAAAAACACACCTTATTAGGGTGTGCTTTAGTCTATTATTAATTTTTATTTAATTTTTGATAATCACAAACTCTGTTCTCTTATTTTGTTTATGTTCTAACTCTGTACATTTAACACCATTTGAACATTTATTAAGCAATTTAGATTCACCATATCCTTTACCTGTTATTCTTCTAGGATCTGCCCCAAGCTCTATTAAATATCTTACAGTTTCATTAGCTCTTTTTTGAGACAACATTCTGTTATAGCCATCTCCACCTCTTGAATCTGTATGCGCACCAAATTCTATCACCATGGTTGGGAATTTATTCATTAAACGGACTACTTTGAGTAATTCTTCTTTTGATTCTTTAGTGAGCTCTGCCTTGTTTAACTCGAATTCAATAGATTTAATATTCAACATTTCTACACCTCCTCTAGTAATAATTTCTCTTTCTTCGAGCTCTATGGTTATTTCGTTTTCTAAACCGTTTTCATTAGAAGTGTTTAATTCATGTTTATTCTCAAAATAGTCTTCTTTATAGCCATCTATCCTATAGGTTTCGTCACACTTTAAAGCAAAATGGAACACACCATCTGCCAATGTTTCTACTTTTCTAATTTTTTTGCCTTTCGCATCATAAATCGTTGCAAAAACATTTGGGATTGGTTTCTTAGTTAACTTGTCAACAAATCTCCCTTTTACCGTTTGATCACAAATTGGATTCACGGTTTCTTGTTTAAACGAATAAATGTCATCATCTCCTTTACCTCCTCTTCTATTAGATGAAAAATAGCCACTTTGAGTTTCATTATCAATGATAAATGAAATATCGTCTCCACGACTATTCATTGGTTTACCTAAATTAATCGGCTTTTCTAGTGATCCGTCTAGTTTAGTCATATAAATATCAAACCCCCCTTTACCACCAGGTCTGTTCGACGAAAAATATAGCACTGTACCATCTACAAAAGGTGTATATTCCTTATGTTTTGAGTTTATTGTAGGACCTAAATTTACTGGGCTACCATAATGCCCATCATTAACTGTTACTACATATAAATCTGTATCACCATAACCACCGGGCATGTTTGAGGTAAAATACAGTTTCGTACCATCACTACTCAATGAAGGGTGCCCTGTATCATAATTATCACTATTAAATGGCAGTGTTACAATATCTTTCCAATGTCCATTATTACCAATGGTCGCTCTAAATATCTTTAAATTACCACTTCTCAATTCTCCATGCATATAATTATTTGAAGTGAAATAAACATGCTTCAGGTCTGGAGAAAAAGCAACCATGGCGTCATGATATTTAGAATTTACACTTTTTGAAAATGGTTTTACATTGGTAATATCACCATTAGACTGGACATCTCCAATATACAAATCTAAAAAAGGTTGATCATTACCATCCCATTTCTTGTTTGAAACACCAGGAGCTCTTCGAGAAGAAGCAAATATGATTTTATCTTTACCGTAGAAAGTAGTGCCAAAATCACCATTTTTAGAATTGGCCTCTAGGTTTTTAATACTATAGCTAGCAGCTGTTAACTGAGCGGTACTTACAGCAGATAGCATACAGAAAATGACTACTAATACTATTCTCATTAATTATAATTAATTAGCAATGATTTAAAAAGATAAAAAAAGCCTTCTATGAAGGCCTTTTTTTATATGATTACATCTTAATAATTACGAACTCTGTCCTTCTATTCATAGCGTGCTGTGCTTCTGTACAATCTACACCATCAGAACATTCATTAATTAACTGGGTTTCGCCATATCCTTTACCCGTAATTCTACTTGGGTCAATTCCTTTATTTATAATATAACTCACTGTAGATTTTGCTCTTCTTGTAGATAACCAAATATTATATCCTTCTATACCTCTTGAATCTGTGTGCGATCCTGACTCTATAATCATTTCTGGATATCTATTCATTAATTCAACCACTTTATCCAACTCTCTTTTAGCATCTTTATTAAGGTATGATGAGTTTAACTCAAAATAGATAGGTTCAATGTTTACGATATATGTACTCGGTCTAACTTTTACAATTTCTTCTGGCAATACTTCTGGTAGACCTTCAGGTTTATCTTCATCCACAGCCACTGGCGTGTCTACTTGTTCTAAAATATCACCGGTTCCTAATAAAATTAATAGTTTGGTAACTTTATCAGCTTCAGCCGTAGTTGTAAGCGATTTTCCTTGCGAAGTATAACCGTCTTTAGATCCTTCTAGTCTATACGGCGTCTCACAGTAAACTTCTAATTCAAAAACACCCTCTTCATCCACTTCAACACTATTCACAATATTACCTTCTTCATCTTTCACAGCCACCACAGCTCCTGGAATAATTTCCGTTGTGTTTTTATCTCTTACTTCTCCCGTAATTAATTGTCTACACTTAAATTGTACAGGTTCTATCTCTGTAAAGGCATAAATATCATCATCTCCTCTACCTCCAGATCTATTTGATGAAAAATAACCTTTTCTTGTTGTTGGATGGATGATAAACACAAAATCATCTTTGTTTGAATTGATTGGTGCATTTAATAATACAGGCTTAGGTGGATACTTTGTTAACTTTGTAGCATACACATCTAGACCACCCATTCCACCATCTCTATCTGAGGAAAAATAAAGCACTTCACCATCTATAAAAGGTGAAAATTCTTTAGATTCTGAATTAATTTTTGGCCCTAAATTTGTTGGATTTCCAAAACCACTTGAATTTATAGATACTTTATAAATATCGGTTTCACCCAAAGTACCAGGCATATCTGATATAAAGTATAATGTTTTTTCATCGCTACTAAGTGCTGGATGCCCTACTGAGTAACTAACATCATTAAATGGCATTGGAATAATATTAACCCATTCGCCATGGTCATTCACTGTTGCTTTAAACATGGCCAAGTTTGCCATTTGTTTAGCATCTCTAGCCAACTTTTTATTATAGTAATTATTTCTTGTGAAGTAAACTGTCTTACGGTCTTTGGTAAAAATAACATCGGCTTCATGGTATCTTGAATTTACATCGCCTTTTAAATGCGATTCATTTAATAATTCACCATCTTCAGCAATATCAACAATGTATAAATCTAAAAATCGCTGTCCGTTTTTCTCCCAAACATCATTTACTAAGCTAATCCCTTTCTTAGGAGTGGCATACACCAGTTGATTGTTGCCGTAAAATGCTGTACCAAAATCAGAATTTTTAGTGTTAATTCCGATTGTTTTAATTGTAAATTTCCCTGATCCTTCTGTCTGTGCAGTCATAACCCCTATGAAGCATAGAAGTACAATTAAAAAATAATTTTTCATAAATTCCCCTTTTTTTATGTTAAGCCGATCCTAGAAAAATCTAGGCGACTTTAGATTTTTCTTTGAAAAATCTATATCATATAATAACAGTAGCTCATGTGAGCCTTTTGTATTATCATTTTTAAAATCTGATAT
>JAUIJW010000190.1 GCA_030431085.1 Bacteroidia bacterium | reverse complement strand
CAAGAATTACCGGCGTCAATAAATCCTAAAGCATAAATTGATGCTGATGGTTTTAATGTAACTGGGTATCTTAATTCAAAAGATACTTTGTTATAAATGGTACCTCCGGTTACTGCCGAAAGACTTGAATTGGGATAACCTCTTAGGGCTACAGTTTGCCTTCCGTCAAAACGACTGGTAGCCATACCATCACCACCTACATAAAATCTTTCAAATGGTGGTGCACCAATTTCGGTATTATAGGCCCCTAAAAATCCTAATTCCGCATTAGACATTAGCGTTAGTTTTCCAATAACTGGATTGAACCACCTTCCGGTAAATATAATTTTATAAAACTCTAACCATTCATATTTTTCATCATCTGGTAAATTAGCCCAATCTTTATCTTCAAACAATGAATATGGCGGCGTTAATTTAACAGCGATATTAAATTGAGAACCTTGTGTTGGGAAAATTGGGTTCGGCCCTGCAGAACTTCTTCCAAAGTTTAAAGCCACATTAAAATTGTTAGAAATACCATTGTTGAAATTAAATGAAGAGATAAAATAATTCTTCAGATTAAATCTTTGGTAGTTTAATGAAGTTGATAATGTAAAGTAATCGTCTGGCCATTTTAACCTTTGCGATAACCCTACCGAAGCTCCTGTAATTTCTAATTTTTGACTACTATCGGTATCATTGGTATAAGGATTGTATCCTATTTGACTAGAGTGATAGATCGAAAAATTAAAGCCTTTTGGTTTTTTACCACCCCACCATGGTTCTGAAAATGAAACACTATAGGTTTTTGAGAATTTACTGATTTGTAATCTTAATGAAACACTTTGCCCATCACCACGAGGTACAGGTTTGTATTCATCGAAATTGAATAGATTTTTAACAGAGAAATTGTTGAAAGATAGTCCTAATGTACCTACAAAGGCGCCACCACCATAACCTCCTTGTAACTCGATTTGGCTAGATCCTTTTTCTGAAAGGCTATATTCTATATCTACTGTTTTATCGGTATGATTCGGGCGTACATCTGGCACGATATTTTCTGCATCAATATAGCCTAATTGCCCAAGTTCACGAATCGATCTCACAATATCTCTTTTACTAAAAAGGTCGCCAGGTTTGGTTCTTACTTCACGATAGAGTACATGATCATTAGTTACATCATTACCAACGATGGTTACTTTTCTAATATTAGCAGGTTCGTCTTCAATAATTCTAATTTCTAAATCAATAACGTTGTTATCGGCACTGGTTTCTACTGCAGTAACTCTAGAGAATAGGTAACCACTATCTAAATAGGTGTTTGTAATATCTGTAGATTCTGGGGTGCCATCGCCATACACCCTTTCGTTTAAAACCTTACCATTATAGGTCATGTCTTTTTCTATACCTAGCATACGCTGTAATTCCTCATCAGTAAATACAGTATTACCTAAAAAAGTAATGTCGCCAAATTTGTATCGCTCACCTTCGTTTACGGTAATATCTAAATTGATAGTATTATCATCATTCCAAGAAATAGAATCTTTAACAACTAGGGCATCTCGATATCCGCTTTCTTGATATTTTTCGACGAGTTTTTCAAGGTCTTCATCATAGAGGTCTTTAACAAACTTTGATGGTGAGAAAATTTGCTTAATACCTTTTTGTTTGGTTTTTTTAAGTGTGCTTCGAAGCTTTTTATCGCTTAATGCTTTATTACCTTGAAACCTAATGTTCTTTATTTTAATGCGTTCTCCTTTATCGACAAGGATTAAAGCATTTTGAATATTTGGCCCAGCAGAAGTATCTTTTCTTGTACTTATTGTAGCCTTGGTTCTTAAAAAACCTTTATCTCTATATTTTTTTTCTATATAATTTTTGGTTGTAGTAATTAGATTTTCTGTAAGCATAGAACCATTTTGAAATTCTATTTCTTTACGGAGGTCGTCTGTTTTAGATTTTTTTAAGCCTTGAATAGTTACCGTTCCAACCTTGTCTAATTCTTGAACGTTAATTTCTAGGTAAATCGCATTTTCATCTATTTGCGTTACAAACACGTCTACATTACTAAACAATTTAGAGTTCCAAAGTTTTTTAATGGCGCTAGACAATTTATCACCTGGAACTTTGACCATTTGTCCGGGATTAAGACCAGAAAAAATTAGAATAGATTGTTCAGAAATGGTTTCGTTACCTACTACAGAAACACCTCCTAAAACATATTTTTTGGTTTTATCGACAACTAACGGAGCCTTCGGAGTATTAATTTCTGGAGTTATTGTATCTGCCTTTACTAAAGACGGAATGGTATCTTGAGCAGTATTATTGGTTTGGTCATTTTCTTGCGCATTTGCAGTAAAAAAGGCTAATACCAAAAATAAGGGTATGATACAGATGTTTAACTTTTTATTTACTGTTTTCAATTTGTTCACTTGTTTTTCCAAATCGTCTTTCTCTACTTTGATAATTTAAAATTGCTTGGTAAAAATGGTCTTTACTAAAATCTGGCCAAAGAACATCTGTAAAATACAGTTCTGCATATGCAATCTGCCATAATAAAAAATTGCTGATTCTTTTTTCGCCGCTAGTTCTAATCAAAAAATCAACATCGGGCAAATTAAATGTATATAAATGACTATTTATAATATTTTCGTCAATTTCTTCAACATTCAGTTCATTATTAACAATTTTTTTAGAAATAGATTTTGTTGCGTTTACTAATTCTTCTCTTGCCCCATAATTTAAAGCTAAGGTAAGGTTGAGATGTGTATTGTGTTGAGTTAACTCAATAACTTCTTGCAACTTAGCTTTTGCTTTGGCGGGAAGCTTCGATAAGTTACCAATGGTGGCTAATTTAATTTTGTTTTTTTGTAAAGTTGGCAGTTCTTTTTTTAATGAATTAATCAATAAATTCATTAAGGTATCAACTTCGGCTTTAGGTCTGTTCCAATTTTCTGTTGAAAATGCATATAAGGTTAAATTCTTAATACCTATTTCAGCTGCAGCTTCTACAGTATCTCTTACGGCATTGACACCATTTTTATGTCCAAACACACGAGCAAAACCTCTTTTTTTTGCCCATCTACCGTTGCCATCCATAATTACGGCGACATGTTGTGGGAGTTTATTTTTATCTACCTGCATTTTCAAATCCATGACTAAAAAAACTTACCGGTATAACAACCTTCTCTACCAAAGGCATACACTAATGTTATACCCGTGAAAACATACCAATCGTTGTGGTTGGAATAATCTGTAGGTACAGCAGATCCGTTAATAACTCTTGGGTAGCCATCTATATCATCTTTAAATGTATACCTAAAAGAGGTTTCGATACCTATACCTACATTTTGAGCTAATTTCATTTTATAACCTATACCAAAAGGCATGGCAAAATTAAAGGTTCTTTTATTTTGGTCTACAAGGCCATTTGGTGTTATTTCTTGAGCGAAGGTGCCGTAATTAACTACACCAGCTTCAATGAAAATATATGGGGTTTGCGTGTAACCCACCTTTGATAGATTATATTTAAAGAAATGGTATTCTATACCTGCCACCAGTTCATGAACCGAGTTCGTAAAACTAATACCTCTGTATTTTCTTAAAGAGTTGTCAGAATCATTATCATCGCCAGAAATTTTAGAATAGGTATAAGTGGCCCGTATGCTGTAATGAGGGTGCATATTCCATTTGTAAATACCTCCAAATGCTGGACTATTTGGATAGATATAGTTAGTTCTGCCTACATCGCCCATATAGTTGCTGCCACCTAAAAAAACGCCTAATTCGTTAATTTGTGCGAATGACACGCTAGACAACAATAAAAATAGAATAAAAATGCTTTTTTTCATCACAAAAAATAGTTCGCAAATATAAACAAATACATTTGCTTTTAAATAAATTAACCAGTCTTTTTTGATTAACAGATTATTAAGTGTAATGTTATTAAAATAGGCGTTTTAAATATTGATGATTAATTGCGTTTATCTCCGCCCCATAAGAGTTTTTCTCTTAGGGTATCTATAAAAGTTTGTTGGGTTAAATGTATGGTTTTAATGGTAAAATCACATTTTTTAGCAAAAATTTCTGCATCACTAGGAATGGTTAATATTCTAGAGTCTAGTGTTAAAAGGGCCTCGTGAAACCTGCTGGCAATTTTTAGTTGTATTTTGGTAGAATCGGGTATTACTAATGGTCTTACACTTAAGCTATGAGGTGCAATGGGGGTTAGCACAAAGTTTTTAGAG
>JAUIJW010000189.1 GCA_030431085.1 Bacteroidia bacterium | reverse complement strand
GGTAGACCTGGTAAAGGTATGATTTCTTGGAAAACAACTTTAAATAACGACCAAATTCAACAAGTTTCTAGTTATGTAGTTTCATTAGTGGGCACCACACCAGCAAATCCTAAAGCCTCTGAAGGTGATATTACATGGAGTAAACAATAGTACTTTACACTTTATTACATTCTAAAAGTGAACTATTGTGTTTTTGATTTTTTTAGTTAGTAGTAGAAAAGGCTATTTTTGTTATAATTAACAGAATAGCCTTTTCAAATCTAAATCCCAAAGAGTATGTCGGTTAAAGACGAAAGTTTTAGAGATTCTATCGCAACCATCAATGAAGAGGGTAAACGCAATATAATCTATCCAAGAAAACCTAAAGGAAAGTTTACCAATTTAAGAACCTACCTTAGTTGGGTATTATTGGCTATTCTTTTTGCTTCACCGTTTATAAAAATTAATGGTAATCAGTTCTTACTATTTAATATATTAGATAGGAAGTTTAATATTTTTGGTCAACCTTTTTGGCCTCAAGACTTTTATTTACTTGTTATTTCAATGCTTATCGGAATAGTATTCATTATACTGTTTACGGTTATTTTTGGGAGAATTTTTTGTGGATGGATTTGTCCTCAAACCATTTTTATGGAAATGGTTTTTCGTAAAATAGAGTATTGGATCGAAGGTGATCGTGCTAAGCAAATTAAACTAGATAAGCAGGCATGGAATGCCGAAAAAATTAGAAAAAAAAGCATTAAATGGTTTTTGTTTGCCGTGATTTCATTTTTAATTGCCAACACATTTCTGGCTTATTTTATTGGTGGAGATGTTCTAATTTCACACATCACAGATGGCCCACTCGAGCATCTTGACACTTTATTTAAATTACTGGCCTTTACAACTATCTTCTACTTTGTTTTTGCATGGTTTAGAGAGCAGGTATGTATCATAGCTTGTCCGTATGGCAGATTGCAAGGAGTACTTTTAGACAACAATTCTGTGGTTGTTGCTTATGACCACAAGAGAGGTGAAAATCGTCAAAAATTTAGAAAAACAGAAGATAGAGATCAAAAAGGGTATGGTGATTGTATTGATTGCAAACAATGCGTTCTAGTATGCCCAACCGGAATTGACATTAGAAATGGCACTCAGCTTGAATGTGTAAATTGTACAGCATGCATAGACGCCTGTGATGAAATTATGGATCGAGTGGGCTTTGAAAAAGGTTTAATTCGGTACGCCTCTGAAAATAACATTGAAAAAGAAGAGCAATTTAAGTTCTCTGCCAGAATCATTAGTTATATAACTATCCTCTCATTAATGTTAGTATTTTTAATTGCTTTATTATTTATGAGAAATGATGTAGAAGCTAATATTTTACACCTCCCAGGCCAAATGTATACCACTAAAGGAGATACTATTAGTAATGTTTACACTTTTAAAGTTATTAATAAAACCAATCGTCAGTTTACTGATTTAAAGTTAAATTTGGTTTCACATCCTGGTAAAGTAAAAATTGTTGGCGGACCAGTTAACTTGGCTAAAGGCGGACTCTATCAAGGAACTTTGTTTATTGATATCCATAAAAATGATCTTAAATCATCTAAAGAAAAGCTAAAAATTGGAGTATATAATCAGAGTAACCTTATTGAGACAGATAAAACCAACTTCTCCTCTCCTATTAAAATTAAGTAATCATGAAAAAAATCACTATTAATTGGGGTACAGGTATCGTAATAGCCATTTTAGCTTTTATGATTTTTATTTTAAGTTTTGTTTACAAATCTGTGGCTATTGATAAGTATCAACACCAATTGGTTACAGACGATTATTATAAAGAAGAATTGCATTATCAAGAAGAAATTGATAAATTAAATAATGCCAATACTCTAAAAGAAAAAATTAAGATTAAAAACAGTAACGAGGGCATTTTAATAAGTTTTCCTCAAGAATTAGATCCTAATTTAATAAAAGGGCTCGTTGTGTTTAAAAGAATGTCTAACCCTAATTTAGATTTTAAAAACGAGATTAAATTAACCAATCATCATATGCAGATCCCTAAATCAAGTTTAGTGGAAGGTAAATGGAACATCATTATTGATTGGCAATATAAAGATCAAGAATTTCTTTTTAAAGATGTTTGGTTTTACCAATAACAATTTTAATTTTTACGATTATTTTATATACAGCATTTATACTAGGTTTGGTGGGCAGTTTTCATTGTTTAGGCATGTGTGGCCCCATAGCGTTTGTTTTACCCCTTGACAGATCCAGTAAAACTAAAATGCTTATCCAATCGTCATTATACCAAATAGGTAGGTTAGTCACCTATGCCATAATTGGTGTACTATTTGGTTTAATTGGTAAGGCACTGTATTTGGCAGGGTTTCAACAAAAACTATCTGTACTAATCGGTATCCTAATGATACTGGTTGTCATAATTCCTGTTAAAGTTTTTAACCGATTTAATTTTTCCAAACCCATCTACAAAGGCATTGGTCTAGTTAAATCTAAAATGGGACAAAAGTTAAAAACTAAATCAAATAAGACCTTATTTACTCTGGGTCTTTTAAATGGATTATTGCCTTGTGGATTGGTGTACATGGCAGTGTTTGGTGCCGTAAATTCTGGTGATATATTTCAAGGTGCAAGCTATATGTTTCTGTTTGGCCTAGGTACCATACCTATGATGACGGCAGCAGTTTTAATGGGTAATTTTTTAAAAGTAAGTCTTCGAAATAAAATTCAAAAAGCAATTCCTATATTTGTGATAGTAATAGGGTTATTATTTATTTTAAGAGGATTAGGATTGGGGATACCTTATGTATCTCCTTCGGATAATAATTTACTCCTTAAAAACAACCCAGAACATTGCGTGTCACCTTAATAACTTAGTATGACGGACAAAACCAAACTAGAATTAGAAGATTTTCAATTGGCTAAAAATCGAGATGATATTTTGAAAATTATTCAAGAAAAAAATATCAATGTAGATAACGTACTTAAAAAAGTAAGATACGAAGAGCAAAAAAAATTACTTCAAATAGAATTGGTTAAACTACAACGCTGGGTTGTTAAGAATAAAAAAAGAGTCGCTATTATATTTGAAGGTAGAGATGCTGCAGGTAAAGGCGGTAATATACGGCGGTTTACAGAGCATCTTAACCCAAGATCTATGCGGGTTGTAGCACTTAATAAACCCACAGACATAGAAAAAGGTCAGTGGTATTTTACTAGATATATTAAACATTTGCCAAATCCTGGTGAGCTCGTTTTTTTTGATAGAAGTTGGTACAATAGAGCTGTAGTAGAGCCAGTGATGGGGTTCTGTACCGAAAGGCAATATGACCAATTTATGATGCAGCTTTCAGAATTTGAACATATGCTATATGAAGATGGTATTATTATTATAAAATTTTGGTTATCAATCACTAAAGAAGAACAACTCAAACGGTTTAATGCTAGAATGGACGATCCTTTAAAAAGATGGAAATTTAGCCCCGTCGATAAAAAAGGACAAGAATACTGGGGTAGATATACCAAATATAAAGAACTGATGTTTAGCAAAACACATACATCATTTAGTCCATGGACTATCGTAAAAACAAATAATAAAAAAGTAGCACGGTTAGAATGCATGCGCTACGTGCTTTCAAGAATAGATTACGGAGGTAAAGATGATAGTAACACACCTTTATTACCAGATCCTAATATCATTATGCATTATTATAGATCTTTACACCAATACGATTAAAATTTTATTACATGCAAGAATTGACCCCAAGAGATATTGAAAAACTCAATACAAAAAAAGGATTGTTATCATTGTTAAGTAATGAAAATTTAAATCCAAAAAAATCGGTTAGATATTACGATTATATTAAAAAGTTAGAAAAGTTACAAGTAGAACTCATTAGAATGCAATCCTGTATTATCGAGAAAGGTGAGCGCGTTATTGTAATTTTTGAGGGTAGAGATTCTGCCGGAAAAGGTGGTGCTATCCGTAGAATTACAGAAAGAATTAACCCGCGTCACTATCGCATCGTGGCATTGCCAAAGCCTTCTACAGAAGAAAAAACCCAATGGTATTTTCAGAGATATATCAACCAATTTCCTCAAGCTGGCGAAATGGTTTTTTTTGACAGAAGCTGGTATAATAGAGCTGTTGTTGAGCCTGTTAACGGATTTTGCTCCGATAAGGATTATCAAATCTTTATGGATCAAGTTAATGATTTCGAACGGATGATTACAGAATCTGGAATTAAACTGGTTAAAATTTATATGTCTATCTC
>JAUIJW010000011.1 GCA_030431085.1 Bacteroidia bacterium | reverse complement strand
ATTGATGGTATTGCCTCATGGTATACTTGTATGTATGGGCATTGCAATGAGAAAATTACCAACGAGATTAAGCAGCAATTAGACACATTAGATCAAGTTGTTTTTAGTGGCTTTACACATGAGCCGGCTGTTGAATTGTCTGAGAAATTAATGCAAATTCTACCTAAGAACCAACAAAAAATTTTCTTTTCAGATAATGGCTCAACGGCAGTAGATGTCGCCATAAAAATGGCTTTACAATACTATTTTAACTTAGGTGAAAAAAGAACAAAAATTGTAAGTTTTGAAGATGCTTTTCATGGTGATACTTTTGGAGCTATGTCGGCTTCAGGACTCTCGGTGTATAATGGTCCATTCGAAGATTTTTTGCTTTCCGTTGATAGATTTGAGGTACCCAATCGCGATAATATTGAAGAGGTAAAAAAACAATTTGAAGATTTATTTTCTAAAGGGAAAGTAGCTGCATTTATTTATGAACCTTTAGTACAGGGGGCAGCTGCCATGAAAATGTATGAACCAGAGTTGTTAGAAGAACTGTTGAGAATAGCCAAAAAGTATGGTGTTTTATGTATTGCAGATGAAGTAATGACTGGTTTTGGTAAGACGGGTAAAAATTTTGCATCGGCATACATGCCAACCCAACCAGATATGATTTGCCTTTCAAAATCTTTAACAGGAGGTGTAGCGCCAATGGCATTAACTTCTTGCACACAAGAGGTATATCAAGCTTTTTACGATAGCGACATTAGAAAAGGTTTCTTCCATGGTCATACCTATTCTGCCAATCCATTAGCATGTCGTGCAGCCATAGCAGGTATAGATTTGCTACAATCAGAAGAAATACAAGAACAGATTCAAAAAATTACTAGATCACATCAAAAATTTTCAGATAAAATAAAACAGCACCCAAAAGTAAAATCAACTAGAAATTTTGGAGTTATTTTCGCACTAGATTTAGACGTTAAAATGGATAGATATGGGAGGCTAAGAGACCAATTATTTGAATTTTTTATGCAAAATGGTGTGTTCTTAAGACCACTTGGTAACACCATTTATATTTTAGCACCTTTTGTAATTACAGATATCGAATTGCAAACCATATATTCAACGATCGAGAAAAGTTTAGAAATAGTATAAATGGAAGGGAAAATTGCAATAACAAGTATGGCGTCTATTTCTGGACTCGGTATCAATTATAATGATATCTGGGAGAATTATCTTGGGTCAGATACAACTTTTAGCGAAAATCAGTATGATAAATTTCAAGCATTAGCGAGTAAGATTTCTGCTGAAAATTGGGAGAAAGTTAATACTTTAAAAGAGAATGAGCACTACAAGAGTTTAGATCCATCTGTTTTACTGGCCATTTGGGTAGCAAGAAAAGCGTTCGAATATACCAACTGGAAGGATAAAAATATTGGCATTAATATAGGTTCGTCTCGAGGGGCAACGAGTTTATTTGAGCAATATTTTCAAGAGTATACCAACGATAAAATTGGAAGGGCTTCAACCTTAAGTTCTCCCACAACTACCTTAGGTAATCTAGCGTCTTGGGTGGGGCATGATTTACAAACATATGGCCCCACAATTAGCCATTCTATTGCTTGCTCTACTTCTTTACATGCAGTATTAAATGGTATTGCATGGATCAATAGCGGCATGTGTGAAACGTTTATGGTAGGGGGTAGTGAAGCGTCCTTAACGCCTTTTACTATTGCCCAGATGAAAGCACTTAAAATTTATGCAGAATCTAGAGATCAATACCCCTCTAAAGCACTAGATTTTTCTAAAAAACGAAATACCATGATTTTAGGTGAAGGAGCCGCGGCTTTTTGCCTAGAACGGTTTAAGGGCCAGAAAGTTTTAGCAATTATTGAAGGTTATGGTTATGCCACCGAACCTTTAAAGCATAATATTTCAATTTCTACAGATGCCGATTGTTTTCAAAAATCAATGAGAATGGCTTTAAAAAATATCGATGTATCGGAAATTGATGCTATTGTAATGCATGCGCCAGGAACAGTGAAAGGAGATTTGTCAGAATATAATGCTATACAAAAAATATTTCAGGACAAAATACCATTGCTAACCTCCAATAAATGGAAAATAGGACATACTTTAGGGGCTTCTGGAGCTTTGAGCATGGAATTAGCCATTATGATGTTGCAAAAACAGCAATTCATCGGTGTGCCTTTTCTTAAGGATAATAGGACAGAAAAGTCATTAAAAAAGATAATGGTAAATGCAGTGGGTTTTGGCGGTAATGCAGTAAGTATTGTTTTATCTTTAGATTAATCAAATAGGTTTGCTTATTTTTGAAGCATTATTAGACTCAACACTATAATATGATCATGAAAAATTATACCAAAGAAGATATTATCGAAATTTATAATAAACCCTTTATGGAATTGGTTTATGAAGCTGCTACTGTACATAGAGCGCATCATGATCCGAGTAAAATTCAAGTGAGTACACTAATTTCGATTAAAACAGGTGGATGCCCAGAAGATTGTGGTTATTGTCCACAGGCGGCGAGGTATCATACAGGTATTGAAAAAAATGATTTATTACCTTACGATACAGTGATGGCTATGGCCAAAAGGGCTAAACAAAACGGTTCGTCTAGAGTATGTATGGGAGCAGCTTGGCGTAATGTAAGAGAAGGAGAAGATTTTGAACAAGTTTTAAAAATGGTGAGCGGTTTGAGTGACATGAATATGGAAGTCTGTTGTACCCTAGGTATGATTACAGAAAGTCAGGCAGTAAGGTTGGCAGAAGCGGGACTACATTATTATAACCATAATTTAGATACTTCAGAAGAATATTACAAAGAAGTTATTTCTACGAGAGGATACGATGATAGGTTACAAACATTAGATAATGTGAGAAAAGGCTCTTTAAAAGTATGCTCAGGTGGTATTATTGGTATGGGTGAAAGTGTAGAAGATAGAGCAGGAATGCTGTTAAGCCTTTCAAAACTAAACCCACAGCCAGAATCGGTACCAATTAATGCTTTAGTGCCTGTTGAAGGTACTCCTATGGGGGAAGAAGAGATTGTACCAGTTTGGGATGTAGTTCGAATGATTGCTACTGCGAGAATTGTAATGCCAAAGACTACTGTACGTTTATCTGCAGGTAGAACGCAAATGAGTACAGAAGCTCAGGCTCTCTGCTTTATGGCAGGTGCTTCATCTATTTTTGCTGGTGATAAGTTACTAACAACACCAAACCCTGGAGAGGATAAAGATGCAGAGATGTTTTCTCTTTTGGGATTAACACCAACGGAAAAGGAAAAAGATAGTGAATGTGATAAGTTTAAGATAAGAAAAGCTAATGTTACGCCAGAAGATGTTAAATGGAGTAGGCCAGGGCACAAAATTGAAAAAAATATTGAAGCAGCCACTAAAGCCAAAGAAATAAGGCAAAAATTAAAGCAAGAACAACAATAAAATAAAAAGAGCGATATGAAAATCGCTCTTTTTATTTTAAAAACCTTTCTTTTGAACTTTTTTGTGAATTCTTCCAATTTCTTGAACGGCTGCACTACCATACCATAAGTGGAGCTCCATCACCAAGCCACCAGACTGTATTAAGGGATCGGTTGCCGTTAATTTTTTAGCTTCCTCTATAGTGTCTACATTAAAAACATAGATTCCTCTTAAATCGCCATCGCCTACAAAGGGGCCAGCTAAAACCAAAACACCTTCTTCTGCCATTCTTGTAATGTTATCTAAATGTGCTTTTTGCAACTTTGCTTTTGTGGTTGCATCTTTACTAGGATTTGGACCAGATTTTAAAAAAGCGACTACATATTTTTTCATACCATAGTCATCAGCATTAAGTTTTTCAGCGTAAGCAGCATCATATTCAGGGAGTGCCTCATTTTGTGCTGTAACAACTGATGTAATAAGAAATAACGATAATAAAAGTTGAATGTATGGTTTCATTATATATGATTTTATGACCCCTAAAATAATAAATTATAATGGATGTAATATGTGATAAAAAAATCGTCTAACTCAAAAAAATATAACACAATGAAAAAAATAGTATTATTATTTCTTTTTGGAGCTTTGACTATAACAGCCCAAACAAACAATGGTTCATTAAAAGTAGGAGATCAAGCACCTTTATTTAAAGGCATCGATCAGAATGGTAAATCGGTTAATTCTGAAAACATATTAAAACAAAATAAAATACTTTTGGTATTTTATCGCGGATTTTGGTGTCCGCATTGTAGGAAGCATTTAGGAGATTTACAAGATCATTTAAATAGCTTTGAAGATAAAGGAGTTAAAGTCATTGTAGTTAGTCCAGAGAAGGTAGAGAAAACAAAAAGCTAAATTTTCAATAGTTCACGATCAAGATAATATTATCATGAACGCTTACGATGTGGCTTTCGACGTTAACAAAGAAACTGTTCCTAAATATTATAATATTATACAAAAGAAGCTTAAAGAATATAATGATGAGAATAATATGGTATTGCCTGTACCAGCTACTTATTTAATTGGAAATGATGGTAAAATACTATATGCGCAGTACGATCAGGATTACAAATCTAGATCTAACTTCGATGATATTTTAAGTAGTTTATAAAATAGATTATTGATTTAAAAAGAAAACGCACTTGATCTTGATCAAGTGCGTTTTTGTATATAGATAAGTTTAGGTTTTGCCCAAACTATAACCTAGTTCATTACATCATGCCTGGCATACCGCCTCCCATTGGTGGCATAGCTCCTCCACCGGCAGGAGCATCTTCTTTAATATCTACCAAAGCACACTCTGTTGTTAAAATCATTCCAGAAACAGAGGCTGCATTTTCTAATGCGATACGAGTTACTTTAGTTGGGTCAATAATACCAGCTTTAAGCATGTTTACATATTCTTCGGTTTTTGCATTAAATCCAAAGTCTTTTTCACCTTCAATTACTTTAGAAACAACCACAGAACCTTCGTTACCTGCATTTTCAGCAATCTGACGTAATGGCTCTTCTATAGCTCTTGCTACAATTTTAACACCAGTTTCTTCATCTTGATTGGTAGTTTTAATTTTGCTTAACACTTCTTTAGCTCTAACTAGAGCAACTCCACCACCAGCAACTATACCTTCTTCAACAGCTGCTCTTGTAGCGTGTAAAGCATCATCAACTCTATCTTTTTTCTCTTTCATTTCAACTTCACTAGCAGCTCCTACATAAAGTACTGCAACACCACCAGCTAATTTAGCTAAACGCTCTTGTAATTTTTCTCTATCGTAATCAGAAGTAGTAGATTCTATTTGAGCTTTAATTTGGTTTACCCTTGCTTTAATATCATCAGAGTTACCAGAACCATTAACCACAGTAGTATTATCTTTATCGATAGTTACTCTTTCTGCTGTACCTAACATCTCTAAGGTTGCATTTTCTAATGTAAAACCTCTTTCTTCTGAGATTACTGTACCGCCAGTTAAGATTGCAATATCTTCTAGCATTGCTTTTCTTCTATCACCAAATCCTGGTGCTTTAACCGCTGCAATTTTCAAAGAACCTCTTAATTTGTTTACAACTAAAGTAGCTAAAGCCTCACCATCAACATCTTCTGCAATAATTAATAAAGGTTTACCGGCCTGAGCAACTGGCTCTAATACAGGTAATAAGTCTTTCATTGATGAAATTTTCTTATCGTATAATAAGATGTATGGAGATTCTAAGTCTGCAATCATTTTATCTGAATCTGTCACAAAGTATGGAGACAAATAACCTCTATCAAATTGCATTCCTTCTACAATGTCAACATGGGTGTCTGTACCTTTTGCTTCCTCAACAGTTATTACACCTTCCTTACCAACTTTGTCGAACGCTTGAGCAATTAAATCTCCTACAGAATCATCATTATTAGCAGAGATTGATGCCACTTGCTTTATTTTGTCTAATTTATTACCTACAATTTGAGACTGTTTTGCAAGGTTACTAATGATAGCGTCTACAGCTTTGTCAATACCATGTTTTAAATCTAGTGGATTTGCCCCAGCAGCAACATTTTTTAAACCTTCTTTTACAATGGCTTGAGCTAAAACGGTAGCCGTTGTAGTACCATCACCTGCCAAGTCATTGGTTTTAGAAGCAACTTCTTTTACCATTTGAGCTCCCATATTTTCAAGAGCATCTTCTAATTCTATCTCTTTAGCCACACTTACACCATCTTTGGTGATTTGTGGTCCGCCAAAAGCTTTACCTATTACTACATTACGACCTTTTGGTCCTAAAGTTACTTTTACTGCATTAGCTAAGGCATCTACGCCTCTTTTTAATCCATCTCTAGATTCTATATCAAAAATTATATCTTTTGCCATTTTGTTTTGTTTTAAATTATTGGTTTGAATTAATTAAATAATTAAAGTATTGCTAGAATATCACTTTCTCTCATGATCAAGTAATCTGTACCTTCAAACTTTAAATCGGTACCTGCAAATTTACCGTATAATACAGTATCGCCCACTTTTACAGTCATAGGCTCGTCTTTACTACCGTTACCTACGGCTTTAACAATACCTTGTTGTGGTTTTTCTTTTGCTGAATCTGGAATAATAATACCCGAGGCAGTTTTTGTTTCGGCTGCTAAAGGCTCAACAATAACTCTATCTGCTAGAGGTTTGATACTTAATTTACTCATTATATTATATTTTTAGTTATTTAATATTTACGGTTAATGATTTAGCAAATATGCTGCCAATTTAGAAATACTGACAAATGGTAAAAAAAAATGCCATCGTGTCATTGACGATGGCATTTTGAATATTGTTAAAACTAAAATTTAGTTTGTTGTATCAATAGGTTCAGAAGTGTCTAATGTTGCTGGAGCTTCTAATGTTTCTCTGTCATTTACTATTTTTTCTGTAGCAGATTTTAAATCAACATCATTTGTTCTAGGAATTGCAAAGTTCGATAATAATATTAAAGCAAAAAGGGCAATCGCCAAAGTCCAAGTACTCTTATCTAAGAAATTAGTAGTATTCTGTACACCACCTAAATTTTGAGTACCGCCACCTCCGAAAGAAGAGGATAAGCCACCTCCTTTTGGATTTTGTACCATAACAACTAAAATCAATAATAACGATACAATAATGATTAAGATCAAAAATAATAAATACGACATAATTCTATTTTTTTATTACAAAAGCTTTTCCGCTTCTTTAATTTGGTTTGCAAAGAAACTACTTTTTTCGGGATATTTCAAACTTAAAATTTGAAAAGCTGTAATTGCTTTTTTATATTTTTTTTGCTCAAGGTAAACATGAGCTA
Source organism: Bacteroidia bacterium (assembly GCA_030431085.1). Taxonomy (GTDB): domain Bacteria; phylum Bacteroidota; class Bacteroidia; order Flavobacteriales; family Flavobacteriaceae; genus Lutimonas. The sequence goes on along the minus strand of JAUIJW010000011.1, from coordinate 16,846 downwards.
AAGTTTCGGTCATAAGGTTTTGATTCTCAGTAATACTATCATTAGAAATACTACCTACAAGCTGACTGTTAATTGGTGAAATTTTTGGATTACTAGCGATAAATTTATCAATTAAATCAATGTTTTTTAGAGTTTTATCCTTTTTAGATTTATTCGAATGATCGGAATCTGAACGAGCAATGGGTTTTATTTTAGAGATTTGCAACCATTCATTAAACGAATGTTTTTCATCTGCGCTAAATTGCAGGGGCTTACCTATAGGTAAAATAGGTTCTTTTGCTTTAGGGTTTTCGTTTGTTTCTTTGGTTTCAGTTTCTTTTTTAGAAGGGGTAATTTGTTCTACCTCTGGATTACTTTGGGAGGCAGTTTTAGGATGGGTTTTATCTTCTTCCAATACTTCAAATACTTCAAAGTCAAATTCATTAGAAGCAATATAATCGAATAAAACAGTTCTATCAGTAGTGAATGCAGCGGTTTTCTTTAATGCAATATTATATTTAAAACTACTTTGCTTTTTTAAACCATTTAAGTGTAAAAAATGTGCAGCTTGAAAATAAGGAAATTCCTCTAAAATATCTTCTAAATCTGCAGTTTGATTCCGATTTATCGATTTAGGTTGCTTTAATATTTCGGTAAATTCAATTATATTCATCGGTTTACCATTTGGCTACGGCTGCATTAAAAATATCTTGAGTAATTCTTTCTAGAATTTCATCATAGGCTTGATCGAGAACACCTCCAGTTAGTTGTAGACTGCCATCATAATCACTATAAAAAGAAAAGGTTCTTTCAAAATTATCTTCTTCAACCAAACGGTTAAAAAATCTTACACGTACAGATATGGTTAATCTGTTTTGAGCTGCTGTTTGTTGTGCTGTGGCGGCTACCGGGGTAACACGATAATCTGTAATTTCTCCTTCAAAATATAAATCGCCACCAGCATTGGTTAGCTCTAAATTGGTTTGTCTTAAAAAAAGATCTTGAAGAGCTAAAGTAAATCGGTTACTTAAAGTGGGCTCTACTAGTCTGGCATTGTTCGGAAAAAAATCAATCTGAATAGTTTTAGCATCACCTGTACTACCTCCAGTAAAAGAATAAGCACCACATCCAATAATACATAAAAATAGGCTTAAACTTAATAATTGATATAGATACTTCATGTGTATTTTATTGTAGAAATAATTTTGATGGATGATTAAACTTAAACCATAAGCAAATAAACAATTTAGCTTAAAGAATTACAAATTATATTGGTTTATTTTTCTATATAAAGTGCGTTCAGAAATACCCAATTCTTTTGCAGCCAGTTTTCTTTTGCCATTATTACGGTCTAGTGCTTGCTTAATCATTTCAAGTTCTTTTTCTTGAAGAGATATGGCCTCTTCTACGGTTTCGGCATCGTCAAAATTATCTAAAGATCTTGGCTGAGTGTAGCTGTCTTTCGTGGGATTAGAAATTATTTCTAATCGGTTTCCTTGCTCTTTTTCTTCGTTAAAATCATGAGCTTTACCATACACTTTGTCAATTAAAACTTGAGTGGTTTTTTAAGATCTGTAATATCATTGCGCATATCAAATAATACCTTGTACAAGATTTCTCGTTCATTTTTAAACTCAGACTCTTTGGTTTTATCTTTAATTATGGCTGGTAAATTAGCTCCGTAATCAGGCAAGTAAGACATTAATGTGTTGTAGCTAATACTTCTATTTTGTTCTATTACAGAAATTTGCTCTGTTAAATTTCGTAACTGTCTAATATTACCTTTCCAGGGATAACCCTTAAGAGCTTCAATAGCCTTTTCCTCCAGTCGAATGGTTGGCATTTTATATTTTTGAGCAAAGTCTGAAGCGAATTTTCGAAATAATAAGTGGATGTCGTCTCCACGGTTACGCAATGGAGGAATATTAATTTCTACGGTACTTAACCTGTAATAGAGGTCTTCTCTAAATTTTTCTTTTTGAATGGCCTCTATCATATTTACATTTGTGGCGGCTACAATTCTAACATCTGTTTTTTGCACTTTTGAAGAACCTACTTTTAAAAACTCGCCATTCTCTAATACTCTTAATAGCCGTACTTGCGTGGTAAGGGGTAGTTCGCCAACTTCATCTAAAAAAATAGTACCGCCATCTGCAACTTCAAAATATCCACTACGTGTTTGCGTGGCACCTGTAAACGACCCTTTTTCATGACCAAAAAGTTCACTGTCAATCGTACCTTCTGGAATGGCTCCACAGTTAACAGCGATATATTTAGCATGCTTTCTATGCGATAAATTATGAATTATTTTAGGGATAACCTCTTTACCAACACCACTTTCGCCTGTTACCAAAACAGAAATATCTGTTGGTGCCACACGTATAGTTTTTTCGAGGGCAATGTTCAATTGGTTGTTGTTACCAATAATGCCAAATCGTTGTTTAATGGTTTGAAGTGATTCCAAAATATATGTTTTTAAGCTTTAGTTCCTAATAAAGTTGCCGAGGTACAATCTTCAATTTTAATGTTTACAAAATCACCTACATGTTCAGAACCCTTCGGAAATACAACCACAGCATTTTGTGTAGTTCTTCCCATCCAATGGACGTCAGATTTTTTCGAGTTGCCTTCAATCAATACCTCAACGGTTTGTCCAATCATTTTTTCCATATGGAATAAACTGTGCTGTTGTTGGAGGTTAATAATTTCTGATAGCCTTCTTTTTTTAACCTCTAAGGGTACATCATCTTCCATCTTTTTTGCTGCTAGCGTTCCTGGGCGTTCAGAATAAGCAAACATAAAACCAAAATCGTATTTTACATATTCCATCAACGATAGTGTCTCTTGGTGATCTTCTTCAGTTTCACCACAAAAACCAGCAATCATATCTTGAGAAATGGCACAGTTAGGAATGATTTTCTTAACATTATCAATCAATTCCATATACTCTTCTCGCGTATGTTGACGGTTCATTTTTTCAAGCATACGGGTACTACCAGATTGTACAGGTAAATGAATATATTTACAAATATTATCGTGTTTTGCCATGGTGTGTAGCACATCTAGACTCATGTCCTGTGGATTTGATGTTGCAAAGCGAATTCTAATTTTTGGTAATGCAGTGGCTACTATATCTAGTAATTTAGCAAAATCAACGGCAGTGGCTTTGGCAATATCCGATGCTTTATCAAAATCTTTTTTAAGTCCGCCACCATACCATAAATACGAGTCTACATTTTGCCCAAGAAGCGTAATCTCTTTATAGCCTTTGTCCCATAAATCTTGAGCTTCTTCAACAATACTTTGCGGATCTCTACTTCTTTCTCTACCCCGTGTAAATGGTACTACACAAAAGGTACACATATTATCACAGCCACGTGTAATAGATATAAATGCAGAAACGCCGTTAGTATTTAATCTTACAGGGGTTACATCGCCGTAGGTTTCTTCTTTAGATAAAATAACATTAATGGCATCTTTGCCTGCTTCTACCTCTTTTACCAAATTAGGTAAATCTCTATATGCATCTGGGCCAACCACCAAGTCAACGACTTTTTCTTCTTCTAAAAATTTAGTTTTTAAACGCTCGGCCATACAACCTAAAACACCAATTTTCATTTCCGGATTAATACGTTTTACACGATTGTATTTTTGTAGCCTTTTACGGATAGTTTGTTCTGCCTTTTCGCGAATTGAGCAAGTATTTACCAAAACTAAATCTGCATCTTCTAAATTTTGAGTAGTATCAAACCCTTCTTCTGATAGAATTGAGGCTACGATTTCACTATCACTCATATTCATTTGGCAGCCATAACTTTCTATAAAAAGTTTTTTGGTGTTACCTTTTTTATCTAAAGTAACAATAGCCTGGCCTTGCTTATTTTCATCAATAATTTTTTCGCTCAACATAACTTTAATTTGGATTGCAAAGATACAATGTTATCTATATTATTCTGCCATTTTGGCATAAAAAAATGTTAATCCTAATAATTAAAGTGAGAAATTAAGTAGTCTAATATGTTTTATGAGATATTATAAGTCGTGGATTATAATTTCTATGGATTGCGTAGCCAGTTAATATAGCTTTAAGCCTCAATAAAAATGGAGCTTATACATTGATATGTGGATGAGAAATTAAACCATAAATATAGTTAATATCATATGAAAAACTGTAATTAAAATATGCAATTAAAAATTTCTATATACTTTTGCAATCTGGTAATATAGGTTGTTGATGGTATATGAAAAGACGTAATTACCTAGGTTAATACAATTTAAAGAGTAAAAATGGCGAAGAATTTAGTTATAGTTGAGTCTCCGGCGAAAGCAAAAACAATAGAGAAAATTTTAGGAAAAGATTTTGTGGTTGAATCCAGTTTTGGGCATATTGCAGATTTGCCTTCGAAAGAGCTTGGAGTTAATGTAGATGGAGACTTCAAAGCAAACTATAGTGTGTCATCAGATAAAAAAGCGGTTGTAAGCAAACTAAAATCTCAAGTTAAAAAAGCCGATACTGTCTGGTTAGCAAGTGATGAAGATCGCGAAGGAGAAGCTATCGCTTGGCATCTATACGAACAGCTAAAACTAAATGATGAAAATACTAAACGTATTGTTTTTCATGAAATTACCAAAAAAGCTATTTTAAAAGCGGTTGAAAATCCAAGAGGAATTAATTTTAACCTTGTTAACGCTCAGCAAGCCAGAAGAGTACTCGATAGATTAGTAGGTTATGAACTTTCGCCAGTATTATGGCGTAAAGTAAAAGGGGGGCTTTCAGCCGGAAGAGTACAATCTGTTGCGGTTCGATTAATTGTAGAGAGAGAGAGAGAAATCGAAAACTTTACCCCGCAAGCATCATATCGTGTTGTAGCAGAGTTTACAAATGCAGATTTAAAAAAGTTTAAAGCTAAATTACCTAGAAATTTTGAAACAAAAGCTGAAGCAGAATCATTTTTGGAAAGCTGTAAAAATGCAATATTTAAGGTAGATGATTTAACAAAAAAGCCAGCAAAGAAATCACCAGCGGCACCATTTACAACCTCAACCCTACAGCAAGAAGCCTCTAGAAAGTTATATTTTCCAGTTGCTAAAACCATGGTGGTGGCTCAACGTTTGTATGAAGCAGGTTTAATAACCTATATGAGAACAGACAGCGTTAATTTATCTGAAGATGCTAAAAACGAAGCCAAAGAAGAAATTTCTAAATTGTTCGGTGAGGATTTTAGCAAAACAAGAGATTTTGTTACTAAATCTAAAGGAGCACAAGAGGCTCACGAAGCGATTAGACCAACTAACATGAGTACAAGAAGCATCTCAACTAATGCAGACCAAGAGCGTTTGTATGATTTGATATGGAAAAGAACTCTAGCTTCTCAAATGAGTGATGCCGAGTTAGAAAGAACTAATGTAAGAATAGCCAACGATAAGAATGATAAAATTCTTACAGCCAATGGTGAAGTAATTAAATTTGAAGGGTTTTTAAAGGTATACCTAGAAGGAACTGATTACGAAGAAGAGGAGCAGGATGGTATGCTGCCTGCCATGAAAATTGGTGAAATATTAGAAAACAACTCCATTACGGCAACAGAACGATATACTAAAGCACCGTATAGATATACCGAAGCTTCATTGGTTAAACAATTAGAAGAATTAGGTATAGGTAGACCATCAACCTATGCCCCTACAATTTCTACTATTCAAAGAAGAGAATATGTTGAAAAAGGAACGATTGAAGGGGTAGAAAGAGCATATACAGAATTAGTACTTGAGAATCAAAGTATAAAAGAAAAATCACTAACAGAGAAAGTAGGTTCAGATAAAGGAAAATTGATCCCTACAGATATAGGTAAAATCGTAAATGATTTCTTGGTAGAAAATTTTTCGGCTATTTTAGATTATGGCTTTACTGCTAATGTAGAAAAAGAATTTGATGATATAGCTGAAGGAAAAGAAAACTGGACAGAGATGATCAAAGAGTTTTACCAAGAATTTCACCCCATTGTTGAAGATGTAGCGGCTAATGCAGAAAGAGCTAAGGGGGAGAGGCTTTTAGGTGTAGATCCAGAGAGTGGTAAAAATGTTTACGCAAGATTAGGTAGATATGGGGCCATGGTTCAAATTGGTGAAGCCACAGACGAAGAAAAACCTAGGTTTGCCAGTTTACAAGGCACCCAAACTTTAGATAATATTTCTTTTGAGGAAGCGATGGATTTATTTCAACTGCCGAAAACTTTAGGTGAATATGAAGGAGAAGAAGTTGTAGTGTCTAATGGAAGGTTTGGGCCATATATCAGATTCGGATCAATGTTTGTTTCATTGGCTAAAGATGAAAACCCGATGACGGTTGATATGGATAGAGCCATTGAACTAATTGAGGCTAAAAAGAAAGCGGATGCACCTATAGCTATGTATGAAGATTTACCGGTACAAAAGGGTGTAGGACGATTCGGTCCTTTTATTAAATGGAATGGAATGTTTATCAATGTGAATAAAAAATATGATTTTGATAACTTATCCGAAGAGAATATAAAAGAATTAATAGAAGATAAGAAACGTAAAGAAATAGAAAAGGTTGTGCACCATTGGGAAGATGAAGGGATTAGAGTTGAAAAAGCGCGATGGGGTAGGCATAATGTTATTCAAGGAAAAGTAAAAGTAGAAATTCCCAAAACTGTAGATGCAGTGGCTTTAACTTTAGAAGAGGTTAAAGACATTCTTGCTAAGAATGCCCCTAAGAAAAAAGCTAAGAGAAAAACTACCAAGAAAAAATAGTTTCATTTGAAATTAGTATCTTGTGACTCATAAAAAAAAGGGATTTATTGAATGAGTTTAGAGCTTCTAGCTCCGGTTGAAGATATCGCCGTAGCACATACTACATTGCTGCCTGACTTATCGTTTGGCAAATCAATTAAGATACATACTAAAAAATTAGGTCTGCCAGACCTAGATAAGGTTTCTATTGCTATTGTGGCTGTGGCAGAAGGCAGAAACGCAGTGGATAATGTTGGAACAGGGAAGGGGTTTGAGAAGATAAGAAAGTATCTTTATCAGATGTTTCCAGGTAATTGGCATCATCAAGTAGCAGACTTAGGAAATATACCACAAGGCAACGAAGTAGAAGATACCATGTTTTTACTTAGTGAAATTGTAAGTACATTAATAAAAAAAAATATCACACCTATTATTATTGGTGGAAGTCAGGATTTAACTTATGCTCATTATAAAGCTTACGATAGACTTGAACAAACCGTAAATTTGGTAGCTGTTGATAGTAAATTTGATTTGGCAGAATTAGAAGACACAATTAATTCAAGAAATTACCTTCATAAAATAGTAGTAGAAACACCAAATAATTTATTTCATTTTAGCAATCTAGGATTTCAAACTTTTTTTAACTCTCAAGAAGAAATTAACCTTATTGATCGATTATATTTTGATGCTTATAGGTTGGGTGAGATTGTAAATGACATTACCAATGTAGAACCTGTATTGAGAGATGCAGATATGGTAAGTATAGATATTGGTGCCATTAGAATGAGTGATGCCCCTGCCAATCATAATGCCTCGCCCAATGGTATTAATGGTGAGCATATTTGCGCCATTGCAAGATATGCAGGGCTAAGTCAAAAAATATCATCATTTGGTATTTATGAGTACAACGATAAATACGATCAACGTGATCAAACTGCTCATTTAATAGCGCAAATGGTTTGGTATTTTATAGAGGGGTATAACTTTAGAATTGATGAGTATCCTTTTGTTTCTAAAAAAGATTATAAAAAGTTTATGGTGTTGATTGAAAATGACACGATTAATTTTTATAAGAGTAACAAAAGTGAAAGATGGTGGATGGAAATACAATATACCAATAATAATATAGATAAATCCACGTTAATACCTTGTACCTATAAAGATTATTTAACTGCAAATAATCAGGTATATCCAGAAAGATGGTTAAAAACTTTTAGAAAATTAAGTTAAAACACACTAAAGAAGTTTTTTTATCGTTCTTAGGAAACAAAGTGTAAAACTTTTGATGGTTTATGGGTAGATAGAATACCAAAAAATAGTCAAAACAAACTTTAAAACATTTATTTAACAATTACTGATTCTTGTTTGAAAAAATAAAAATTATGAAAAAGTCAAGCTTAGTTCTTATGTTGGTGTCGATTATCATGTTGACCAGTTGTAAATCTGGTAATGACAGAGGGCAACTAACCGGAGTAAGATCAAACAAAAAATTCTTTCCCGAAAAACCATTTGGAATGGTATTAATTCCAGGAGGAGCCTTTACTATGGGTAAGGGTGATGAAGATGTAGCAGGTTCATTCAGTGCTCCATCGAGAACCGTAACCGTGCGTCCTTATTATATGGACGAAACAGAAATTACAAATAGTGAGTATCGCGAATTTGTTTTTAGAGTAAGAGATTCTATTCTAAGAACAAAATTAGCCATTTTAGCTGAGGAAGCTAATGTGGGCGGCTCTGCACCTATTGTACAAAAGAAAGGTGATATGAGTGGTATCTCAAAATATGCCTTTAAAGAACAAGATAGTGCGGGTAATGCTTATTATAAATATATGATGGATAATTATGGTAGCCTGGGTGATGTGAATTCTCCTACCGAAGGTCGTTATCTAAATTGGGACGTAGATTTAGTTTGGAATACCAATGAATTTCCAGACGAATACTATGCAGAAGCTATGGATAGTATGTATTTACCCATAGATGAGTCTTTAAGTACTAAAAGAAAAATTGATACAAGAAAACTGAGATATGTTTATGTTACGATAGATCAAGAAAAAGCAGCCAAAAGTAACGGTTCTAGTAAAGATTTCTTGAAAAAAGTAGAAGTAGAGGTATATCCAGATACAGCAGTATGGGTTAAAGATTTTAACTATTCATACAATGATCCAATGCATCAAGATTATTTTTGGCATCAAGCTTATGATGATTATCCAGTGGTGGGTGTGTCTTGGGAGCAAGCTAAAGCATTCTGTAACTTTAGAACAGAAAAAAGAAACAATTATTTGGCCAGCAAAAAGAAGGGATCTGGTAGAGAACCAAGGTTTAGATTACCAACTGAAGCTGAATGGGAGTATGCTGCACGTGGCGGATTAGAATATGCAAAATACCCTTGGGGTGGACCATATACAACTACAGATAGAGGTTGTTTCTTAGCCAACTTTAAACCAGAAAGAGGTAACTATGCCGCAGATGGAGCGCTATATACTTTAGAAGCAAAATCTTATAATCCAAATGATTACGGTTTATATAATATGGCCGGTAATGTTGCAGAGTGGACTAACACAGCTTATAACCCGTCATCGTATTACTTAGGTTCAACTATTAATCCTAATGTTGTAGATCAAGCCAATCAGCGTAAAGTAATTAGAGGTGGTTCGTGGAAAGATGTAGCTTATTTTCTAGAAGTTGGAACTCGTGACTATGAGTATGCAGATTCTGCCAGAAGTTACATCGGATTTAGAACCGTACAAGATTACATGGGTACTAAAATGAAAGGTGAAAAATAATCAAAGAGAAGTTTAACTAAATAGCTTAATAAATTAATCAAATAATCTAAAAAAAAAGGAAAAATTATGGCACAATCAAAAACGAAAAAGAAACTGTTTAATATGGCTTACGGTATAGGGGCCGCAGTAGTTATATTAGGAGCATTATTTAAAATTGTACACTGGCCGTTTGGTACCGAGATGTTAATTTTAGGGATGGTTACAGAAGCAATAGTATTCTTCTTATCTGCATTCGAACCAGTAGAAGATGATTTAGATTGGACTAAAGTATATCCAGAATTGGCCGGTGGTGATGCCAAATTAAGAGAATTAGAAGAGGCACAAGATTCTGAAGGTTTATTATCTCAAAAACTAGATAATCTATTAAAAGAAGCAAATTTAGACTCAGATAAAATGTCTAGATTGGCAAGCAGTATAGAAAATTTTGCTGGAGCAGCTGAAAATATTGCACCAGCCGCAAATTCTGTAGCAGCAACCTCAAAATATAGTGAGCAGTTATCTTTAGCAGCTACTCAAATGGAATCTTTAAATAGCCTTTATAAAGTACAGATGGATAGTGCTCAGCGTCAAGCAGATATTAACCAAGAAACTGTTGAAAATGCGCAGCGTTTAAAAGAACAAATGGATTCTTTGGCTACCAATTTATCATCATTAAATGGTGTATATGGAGGTATGTTATCTGCAATGTCGCACACAAATTCTTAATAGGATTTATAATTCGTTAACAAATCAATTTTTAACCCAAAAAACTATTAAGAATGGCAGGAGGTAAATTATCACCAAGGCAGAAAATGATTAACTTGATGTATTTGATTTTCATCGCTATGTTGGCAATGAATATGTCAAAAGAAGTTTTACAAGCCTTTGGTATGATGGATGAGAAACTAACAGCATCCAACAATGCGGCAACCGTGAGGAATAATGCTGCGTATGACGATCTCGCTTTAAAAGCTGTAGAGCAAAGCGAAAAATATGGTGATGAAAAAGCTAAAGCGGATAAAATTAAAACGATGTCTGCAGACTTTTATAACTATATAGAAGGATTAAAAACAGAAATGAAAGCTACCGTTAAAGATCCTACTAACTATGAAACTATGGATAAAGGTAAGTATTTAGACGATAATTTCTTTAAAGGCGATGATGGAGACTATAAAGAAGCAGGTCAAGAATTCTTAAACCAAATCAATGGGTATAAATCTGGAGTTTCTGAAGTATTAGGTGGTAAATTCGAAAATATCAGCAAAGATGTAGCAGAGAGATTTTCTACAGATAAAGTAACTGATAGAGAAGGTAAAGAAAGACAATGGTTAGATTATAACTATAAAGGTTTTCCTTTAGTGGCCTCGTTAACCAAGCTTACGCAAATACAAAATGATATTAAAACTACAGAGTCTGAGGTGCTTACAGCAATGTTGCAAGGCCAGATGAATAGTGATGTGTCCATGAAAAATTATACAGCCATTTTAATTCCAAACACACCAGCTACATTGCAAGGTGAGAATTTTCAAGGTAAAATTGTATTAGGACGTTATGATGGTTCTTTAAAGCCAGAGAAAGTAATTGTTAATGGTAGAGAAGTAACAAACATTAAAGATGGAGGTGCTGTATTAGATTTTCCAGCAGGTAACGTTGGTGAGAATGAGATCAAAGGTAAATTCATTTTCATGGAAAATGGAAAACCGGTAGAGATTCCTATCGAAACATCTTATAACGTAGTGGCTAAGCCAAACGACGCTGTGATTTCTGCAGATAAAATGAATGTAGTATATCGAGGTGTACCTAACCCAATAACGGTATCTGTACCTGGTGTTGCAGACAATGCAGTAAAGGCAACAGCTCCTGGTTTAAAGAAAGTTAAAGGTATTGGTAAATATTTAATGAGTCCGGGTAAAGGTAGAGAAGTAAAAATTACGGTTAGTGCTAAATTACCAGACGGAACACCAATTACTTCGGCTAAAGCCTTTAGAATTAAAGATATTCCAGCACCTAGTGCTGCAGTAAGAGGTGAGTATGGAATGATTAAAATGCCGAAGTCAACATTACAAAAGGCAACGATTAGTTCGGTACTACCAGACTTTGTATTCGATTTAAAAATCAACGTATCTGGATTTAGCGTAAAAGTACCAGGTCAACCAACCGTAAAAGTTAGAGGAAATAAATTCGATGCAGCTGCTATTAGAGTACTGCAAAGAGCGAGAAGAGGTGACGTAGTAGTGATCTTCGATATTCAACAAAAATTACAAGGTAACACAGGATATTACCTTAAAAATGCAAATCCTGTAAACGTTGAAATTACGAATTAAACAATAATAATTATGAAGTTGAAAAGTTTAATATTAACAGTAGTAGCTATACATGCCTTTGGTTTTGTAAATGCACAAGCCAACTTGCTTAATGCTAAAATTCCTGAGCAAGTAGGTATGAAAACGCCAGAACAATTGGCAGCAGATAACGATAGACCATTGCCATACGGTTACATAGATGATAGAGATATCTTATGGTCTAAAGTAGTGTGGGAGTATGTTGATTTAAATGAGAAAATTAATATGCCTTTCTATTACCCGGTAGACACAAGTAATATTAGTTCTAACAGAAGATCGCTTTACGATACACTTCTTAGAGGAATTAAAAGTGGCGAAATTGTCGATGTGTATGATGATTCATATTTCGAAGATAAATTAACCATGAAAGATATTCAAGGTAGACTATCTCGAATAGATACATCTGATGCTGGTTTTGAAAGACTGAATGCGGGTGAAGTATTAACAGATGAATATGTAGATAGAAGAGATATCACCGCCGGAGATATTGCAGGTTTTAGAGTTAAAGGTGTTTGGTATTTCGATAAAAGACAAGGCGAATTAAAGTACAGATTATTAGGTGTTGCCCCGGTAGCGCCAGACGTTAACTTTATTGATAGCGAAGGGTCTCAAGACGAATTAGTAGAGTTGTTTTGGGTATGGTATCCAGGTGCCAGATATACCACTCATGACATGAAAGTGTTCAACCAGAAAAATTCGGCTTACCCATTATCTTACGATCATCTTCTAAATGCTAGACGTTTTAATGCTATTATCTATAGAGAAGAAAACATATACGGTAATAGAGATGTGGCAGAATACATTAAAGGTAATTCTCTATTCCAAGTTTTAGAGTCTGATAAACTTAAAGAGAATATCAGAGATAGAGAATTAGACATGTGGAATTATTAATTATAGTTTGATATATTGTAAAAAACTCCTGCAGAGATGTAGGAGTTTTTTTATGCTCAACTTTTAATAAGCAGTATATTTACCTCATGCAAGTAGATTATATTATTGTTGGTTTAGGTTTAGCAGGTCTCGCTTTAGCGGAAGGGTTAAAAGTAAATCAAAAATCATTCATTGTTTTTGAAGACTGCTCACAAAACTCTTCCTTAGTAGCAGGAGGTATGTACAATCCTGTGGTTCTAAAACGATTTACTCCGGTATGGAATGCAGAAGAACAACTCAAGGTAGCCATACCGTTCTATCAACAAATAGAAAAACAGTTCGGTCAAGATTATTTGGTCGATTTAGATATTTATAGATCATTTAAAAGTGTAGAAGAACAAAATAATTGGTATGAGGCTTCAGATAGACCTTTTTTAAATCGCTATATGACAACTCCTATCCTACCAAATCAGAACAAAAATGTCAATGCACCCTTTGGTTTTGGAAAATTGACTCATACAGGTAGGTTAAAAACTAAGGCCTTAATTACGGCATACAAGGCATACTTAACCAGTAAAGGGCAGTTAAAGAATTGCAAATTGTATTACGATCAAATCAATATTAAAGATAATATTGAATATCATGGTATTAGCGCTAAAAACATAGTTTTTTGTGAAGGGTTTGGTCTTCAACAAAATCCTTTTTTTAAATATTTGCCCCTAAGAGAAGCAAAGGGAGAACTTTTAACCATACACGCTCCTCATCTAAAAATAGACTTTTTACTAAAATCGTCTGTATTTATTATGCCTATTGGGAATGATCATTATAGAGTAGGTGCAACATTCAACTGGAAAGATAAAACCAATATACCTACCATTGAGGCTAGGCAAGAGCTTGTAGAGAAATTGAATAAAGTAATTCATTGTGAATATCGTATTGTTGATCATGTGGCAGGTATTAGACCAACAGTTATTGATCGAAGACCTATGGTTGGTAAACATCCTCTTTACAGAGGGGTTTATGTGCTCAACGGGTTAGGCACCAGAGGGGTAATGATTGCTCCTTTAATGGCACAAAATCTGATCGATTTTATAGAGAATAAAGTGCCCTTATCTTATGAGCTAGATATCAAGCGGTTTGAAGATAAGTGTTTTAATCAATAATTACTGTATTTTTTATCATAACTCACAAACATATTGATATAGATTAACCTTGAAATTCTCATCACAAAACTGTTTGAAAGTACTAATAAAACTACAATACCAATTAAATTGTACAATAAATCTAAACCAATCCAATAGCCAATAATAAAGAAAGTAACCGCCATGGCTACTGTTACAGCATAAGAAACATACATGGCGCCATAAAAAAATGATGGTTCAATCATGTATTTTAACTTACAGTGTGGGCAATGATCATGAATGGTTAATTTGTTTTTCCATCTAAATGGATTTTTATAGACGTAAAAATCACCTTGATGACATCTAGGGCATTTTTGATGAAAAATACTATACAATTTAGAACCTTGTTGTAACATAAATTCTTTGAATTTTAATTTACTTTTGCAAAGATAAATTTTAAACCATACATATTACAATGTTAAATGCACATGATATAACCGTTTCTTTTGGAGGAGTAGATTTATTTTCTGGAATTACCTTTAAATTAAATGCTGGAGATAGAATAGGTTTAGTTGGTAAGAATGGAGCGGGTAAGTCTACCTTGTTAAAAATTGTAGCGGGTGATCAAGAATATGATAAAGGATCTTTAGCATTTGATAAAGATATAAGTATTGGGTTTTTAAGACAAGATATTGATTTTGTTAAAGGAAGAACCGTACTCGAAGAAACGTATGAAGCATTCTCAGAGATTAGAAAAATAGAACAAAAACTTGAAACAATACATCGGGAGTTGGCAGAAAGAACAGATTATGAAAGTGAATACTATCATAACCTGATGCATGAATTAGATGAGAATACACATCGATATGAACTGATAGGAGGTTATAATTATCAAGGTGAGACAGAGAAAATACTTGGAGGATTGGGTTTTTCTCAAGACGACTTTAACAAGCAAACCGAAACATTCTCCGGTGGATGGCGCATGAGAATTGAACTAGCTAAGTTATTATTGCAAAAACATGATATTTTGCTTTTAGATGAGCCTACCAATCATCTAGATATAGAATCTATTATTTGGTTTGAGAATTTTTTAAAAGGATTTAGCGGAGCTATCATGATGGTGTCTCACGATAAAATGTTCTTAAATAACATTACCAATAGAACTATAGAAATATCTCTAGGGCAAATTTATGATTTTAAAAAACCGTATTCAGCTTATCTTTTATTGAGAAATGAGATTAGAGAAAAGCAACTGCAGGCGCAAAAAAATCAAGAAAAGGAAATTAAGCATACAGAGCAATTGATTGAAAAGTTTAGAGCTAAAGCCAATAAAGCATCGATGGCTCAATCATTAATAAAAAAATTAGATAAAGTTGAACGTATTGAGGTAGATGTAGAGGATAATGCTGTAATGAATGTTCGCTTTCCGGTATCAATAACTCCTGGTAAAATTGTTATTGAGGCAGAACATATCTGTAAAAACTATGGGTCTAAAAATGTTCTGAATGATATAGATCTACTTATTGAAAGAAATAGTAGAATTGCATTTGTAGGTCAAAATGGACAAGGAAAATCTACATTAGCAAAAATTATTGTCAACGAGATCCCTTATGACGGTGATTTAAAATTAGGGCACAATGTACAACTAGGGTATTTTGCCCAAAATCAGTCAGAGTATTTAGATGGGGAGATGACAGTATTATCTACAATGGAAGAAGCCGCTACTGATGGTAATCGCATTAAAGTTAGAGATATGTTAGGAGCATTTTTGTTTCGTGGTGATGATGTAGATAAAAAAGTAAAGGTGTTGTCTGGAGGAGAAAGAAATAGGTTAGCACTTTGCAAAATGTTGCTAAAGCCATTTAACGTTCTTATTTTAGATGAGCCCACCAACCATTTAGATATTGCCTCTAAAAATGTTTTAAAAGAAGCTTTAAATCAATTCGAGGGTACTTTAATTATAGTATCTCATGATAGAGATTTTTTACAAGGCTTAACGTCTAAGGTTTATGCTTTCAAGAATGAAAAGATAAAAGAATATTTAGGTGATATAGATTATTTTCTGGAGCAGCATAATTTAGAAAATATGCGCCAAGTAGAAATGAAAGACGTTAAGAAAAAGAAAAAATCAACATCTCAAGAGCAAGAAAAATCATCAATAAACAGTAAAGATGATAAAATTGCTGCAAATTTTGACGAGGTTAGTGCAGATGTAGATTTTTTTAAGACGTATGAATTCAAGAAGAAAAGTTTAGAACAATTAATGAATGATTGGGAAAACTTACAAGAACAATTAGAGCAATAAAAAACCTCCTAAATGATTAAACATTTAGGAGGCATTCCCACCCTAATTTAGTGATTTTTTAAAAAATATCTTGAACTAAATGCATACACATAAACCGCTTAATTACTTAGATATTTCTTGACTGGGTGGGTATTCTGTCATAATTTTAGAGACAAATTCATTAATTCTAGCTTCTTTTTTGTCAATATTTTTAGTTCTACTTAAAATACCTGTACCTATACCTTGCCATGCTAACTCTTTTTTTCTAGCATCAATTAAATCAATAAATAAAGTGCCTTCTGTAGAGGTAGATACATTGTTGTAACCGAAGCCATATCCAAATCCAGGACCATAGAAACCACCATAGTACCACGGGTACCATCCATAATAGGCGTTGTTGTTATAGACATCGATTTTTTCTTGTGCCTTAGTAAAAATGCTTACTAGTAAATCTGGATTATCAGACTTAGTAAACCCTTTGGCATTTAACTCGGCTTCTATAGCACGAAGAATCCTTCTTTTATCTAAATCTGAAATTTCAACTTTATCAATTCCAGTTTTGTAAAACGCATAAGTTTTATACTGATTGAAATCTGTGTTCTTTTCGTAGTCAGAATACACACTAACTGATGAGCATCCTAACAATAAGGAAATAGATAATAAAAATATGAAGTAATATTTTTTCATTTTAGAACAAATTTTCAAGTAAACGATCTTCTACTAAATTGGGTATGGTTA
>JAUIJW010000188.1 GCA_030431085.1 Bacteroidia bacterium | reverse complement strand
TCCCCTTACCACCATATTTTGGCAGTAATGCTGGATGAATATTAATAATTTTATCTGGGAAAGTTTCAACCATCGAATCAGGAATCTTTAGTAAAAATCCTGCTAATACAATTAAATCGGCTTGCTCTTCGAGAGTATTTAAAAACTCATCACTATGCAGTTCTTCTTTCGTTATTATCTGAGAAGGTACATTGTGTTTCTTAGCTCTTAGCACCACCTTAGCCTCCTTTTTATTACAAATAACCTTAGAAATACTTACCAATGAATTACCCTTAAAGTACTCTATGATGTTCTCTGCATTAGTACCAGAACCCGAGGCGAAAATTACAATTTTTATTTGCATACAATTTTGTATATTAGTTGAGCATTTTTTTTAATTAAATATACTTAAAATCTAATTTTTATGAGTTTTTATAGTTTTAAATCTAAAATGTATTATTTTTGCACCGTTATTTTAATTTAAAAATCAAGAAATATGTCAGACATTGCATCAAGAGTAAAAGCAATTATCGTTGATAAATTAGGAGTTGACGAAAATGAAGTTACAAACGAGGCTAACTTTACTAACGATTTAGGAGCAGATTCATTGGATACCGTTGAATTGATCATGGAATTCGAAAAAGAATTTGATATCCAGATTCCAGATGATCAAGCTGAAAATATTGGCACAGTAGGTCAAGCAATTAGCTATATCGAAGAGGCTAAAAAATAAATCACAACCTTTTACGCAAAAGTTACGAATTATGCCACATTTGGTTAAATATCGTAATTTTTGCGTTTTTTATTGGTAATAAACCCATTTTACATGGAATTAAGACGAGTAGTAGTAACAGGTTTAGGTGCTTTGACACCAATTGGAAACAATATTGAACAATATTGGGATGGCTTAGTTAACGGTGTTAGCGGGGCTGCTCCTATTACTTATTTTGATGCTTCTAAATTTAAAACTCAGTTTGCATGTGAGCTAAAAAACTTTAATGCTAACGATTTTATTGACAGAAAAGAAGCTCGTAAAATGGATCGTTTTACGCAATATGCTATGGTCGTAGCTGATGAAGCTATTGCTGATGCAGGAATAGACTTTGAAAAAGAAGACCCAAGAAAAATGGGTGTTATTTGGGGAGCCGGTATTGGCGGACTTGAAACCTTTCAAAATGAGGTGCTTAATTTTGCTTCAGGAGATGGAACACCAAGATTCAATCCATTCTTTATCCCTAAAATGATTGCTGATATTGCTCCAGGGCAAATCTCAATCAAACACAATTTGCAAGGTCCTAACTTTACCACTGTATCCGCTTGTGCCTCTTCTGCAAATGCTATCATTGATGCTTATAATTATATTCGTTTAGGTCAAGCCGATGTATTTGTTACAGGTGGCTCAGAAGCTGCGGTAACTATTGCCGGAATGGGAGGTTTTAATGCGATGCATGCCCTTTCTACTAGAAATGACGACCCTAAAACAGCCTCAAGACCATTTGATAAAGATAGAGATGGTTTTGTGTTGGGCGAAGGCGCTGGTGCATTAATTTTAGAAGAATATGAACACGCCAAAGCAAGAGGAGCAAAAATTTATGCCGAATTAATTGGAGGCGGGCTTTCTGCAGATGCTCACCATATCACAGCACCACACCCAGATGGTTTAGGCGCTAAAAATGTGATGCTAAACTGCTTAGAAAATGCTAATATTGACTTAAAAGAAGTAGATGCTGTGAATATGCATGGCACCTCTACACCTTTAGGAGATGTTGCAGAATTAAAAGCCATACAATCTGTTTTTGGTGATCATGCTTATCACCTTAACATTAACTCAACCAAATCAATGACTGGTCATTTATTAGGTGCTGCTGGAGCCATCGAAGCTATTGCTTCAATTTTATCTATTAAAAATAGTGTTGTTCCTCCAACTATCAACCATTTTACAGATGATGATCAAATTGACCCAAAATTAAATCTCACCTTTAATAAGGCACAGTCAAGAGAAATTAAGGTCGCCATGAGTAATACTTTTGGTTTTGGTGGTCATAATGCTTGTGTATTATTTAGAAAAATAGACTAAATAGCTTCAATGAATTTCATCCGTAAAATAAGAGGTGTCCATTCTGACAAGGATGAGGCATTTCATTCACTGATGAAAAATATTTTAGGTTACAACCCAAAGAAAATAGCCTATTACAAAGAAGCTTTTACACATAGCTCTCTAAAAAAAGAAGACAGAAAGGGTAACGCTATTAATTATGAAAGGTTAGAGTTTTTGGGAGATGCAATCTTAGGCGCGGTTATTGCGAACTATTTATTTAAAAAAATGCCTAGTGCAGATGAAGGTACGCTCACTCAAATGCGTTCTAAAATTGTTAGCAGAGAACATCTCAATGAATTAGGTAAGGATCTTAGCTTAAGAAATCTTGTTAGAAGTAATATTCCTCAACAAAATTTTGGCGAAAATATTTTCGGCAATTTATTCGAAGCTTTAATAGGTGCTATACATTTAGATAAAGGTTATAGTTTTTGTGAAAAATTTATTTACAGAAATGTCATCGAACCTTATGTAGATATAGAACGATTAGAAGGCAAAATTACTAGTTATAAAAGTGTATTGATTGAATGGTGTCAAAAAAACAAGTACAAATTAAAATATCAAGTTTATGAAGATACGGGTAATGACACCCATAAGCATTTTAGTGTAAAGTTGATATTAAATGGTGAAATTATTGCTAAAGGCAGAGCTACTTCAAAAAAGAAAGCAGAAGAAATAGCATCTAAAAGAGCATATTACAAAAACCAACATCTTATCAATACTTAACTCTCCCTTTGCATTTTTGATATGTAAAAATGGTTATTTACTCGATTAAATGCAACGTTTTCTCAATTATTCATATTTAAATGCAAAAGTATCTTTATTTTTGTGTGGTTTTTAATAAAAATTTTTTATTATTTTGTCAAAAGTTTTATCCCTTGATTTCGAATTCGAACATGATTATGCCCTTATCGGCATCCATTCGGCATTAGAAGATTATCGGTTAGCCTTTTTTCTGAATCAGAATTTGAATTTAAAATTAACACGTTTAAACGAAGATCTTGATTTTTCATTAAACGACGGCCTCTTTTCTGTATTCCAGCACGATGATAAAGACACTTATACAGATTGGGCTTTAATTGCCAATAAGTGTAACACAACCACACTAACTCAAAATTTGAACTCTAATTTATTCAATGAAGATTCTCAAATTTATTATTTAATACCCGAAAGAAAAAAAGTAGATTATTTTATTAAAATATCTGGTAGTGAGCCACATACTGGTTTGCAGCGCATTTTAACCAAAATTAATCATACTTACAATGTAATAACATCCTATGAAATAGACCCTTTAGGGTTAAAATCTAAGGACAACCTAATATTTTAAAGAATGACGCAAAAAAGAAAAAAAACAAAAATTGTTGCCACACTTGGTCCTGCTATTGACAGTCCGGAACTAATGGAAGATTTAATGGTAAGAGGAGTAAATGTTTTTAGAGTTAATTTTTCTCACGCCGATTACGAAGATGTTAAAAGAAAGATTAAAATCATTCGTGAAATCAACGATAAAAGAAATTTCAATGTTGCTGTACTTGCAGATTTACAAGGCCCCAAACTACGTGTTGGCGTTATGCAAGAGAAAGTAAAGCTCAGCAAAGGAGATGTATTTACTTTTACTACCAATGAATGCGAGGGCACCAAAGAAAAAGCCTATATGACTTATCAAAATTTTCCAAAGGATGTAGAAGTTGGAGAAAAAATTTTGGTAGATGATGGTAAACTACTCTTCGAAGTGACTCACACCGACAGAGAATCTGAGGTTACCACTAAAGTATTAAGAGGAGGTAAGCTTAAATCTAAAAAAGGGGTAAATCTCCCAAACACAAAAATTTCTTTACCCGCTTTAACGCCAAAAGATGTTAAAGATGCTATTTTCGCCATTGAACAAGATGTAGATTGGATTGCTTTATCCTTTGTTAGAAATGCAGAAGATTTAACTACATTGAGAGATTTGATTAAAGAAAAAGCAGATCACAAAATTCCAATTATCGCTAAAATAGAAAAGCCAGAAGCTATTAAAAATATCAATCAGATTACTGCCAATTGCGATGGATTGATGGTGGCCCGTGGTGACTTAGGGGTAGAAATTCCGATGCACAAAGTACCTATTACTCAAAAAATGTTGGTGCGTAAGGCTAAAGAATCTAGAATACCTGTAATTATTGCGACACAAATGATGGAGTCTATGATTACCAATCAAGTTCCAACAAGAGC
>JAUIJW010000187.1 GCA_030431085.1 Bacteroidia bacterium | reverse complement strand
GGATGAGCGCTCTTAGGAAAAGCATCTAGTATATTTTTAATATCATCATCATCTTTAAAATGCTCCTGCAAATCTCCTATATTAATAGCCATGATGGGACAAATTGTTTGGCATCTAGTAAAGAAAAAATCGGCCACATAGATCTTACCTTCAAAATCATTTTCACCAATCGTATCTCCATACTGATTGATTAGTTTAAATGGTTTTATTTTATGATTTTTTGCGATATGCTTTACCGCATCATCGACCAATCTAGGGTTAACATCTACAGGATTGTATACCGGCAGTTTACTTTTTGGTTTAACCATAAAATATATGACCGGGATCACAATAATTGTAAAGAAAAAAATAAATATTAAAGTAGACTTAGATTTTTTGAAAAATTGAATTAAATACATTCTTTGTATATTTGTGTACTTATAAAAATTGCGCTAACAATAACACAAATTTACTTTCTTATGAGGAATTTTATCCTCTTTATGACTCTTTTATTTTTTTCACCCCTCATAGGTCAAGAAAAAGAAACTTTTGCCTTTGATTACATTGATAAACTGGCCCATATCGAAAAAAAAAATGCTCAAAAAAAAGCTGCATTTAAAGCTAGTAAAAACACTAATAATTACGATTTAATATATCATCGTTTAGAGTGGCAAGTAGATCCTAGCATTGCTCATATTCAAGGTAAAGTAACTAGTTATTTTAAAGCGCTTGAAAACCTCGAATCGATAGTTTTTGAGCTCGATGATAACATGACCGTTACAGAAATAAAGCAACGAAATACTAATTTAAATTTTAACCATTCTAACGGAGAAATCATCATTAATTTGAATAACACCATTGTTCTCAATCAATTAGACTCAATCTCGATTACTTATCAAGGTAACCCTGTAAGTTCTGGCCATGGTTCTTTTGAAATTAACACTCATGGCGCTCAAAATACACCGGTTTTATGGACACTCTCTGAGCCCTATGGGGCAAAGGGATGGTGGCCATGTAAACAAGATTTGATTGATAAAATTGATTCGATAGATATCTATATTACACACCCTACAAACTATAAAGCAGTCTCCAATGGCCTATTAAAATCAGAGAAAAATAAAAACAGCCAAATGGTATCTCATTGGCAGCACCGCTACCCAATTCCTGCTTATTTAATTGCTATAGCCGTGACTAATTATAGCGTTTACACTGATAACGTTGAAGGAGAAGAATTTGATATCATAAATTATGTATACCCAGAGAACCTTAATTCGGCTCAAGCTAAAACTCCCATTACGGCAGATATCATATCACTTTTTAGCCAACTTTTTGAACCATATCCATTTACCAAAGAAAAATATGGACATGCTCAATTTGGTTGGAATGGCGGTATGGAACACACCACCATGTCATTTATGGGTAGTTTTGGAAGAAGTTTAATTGCGCACGAATTGGCGCATCAATGGTTTGGAAATAAAATAACTTGTGGAAGTTGGCAAGACATTTGGCTTAATGAAGGTTTTGCTACCTATTTGGATGGTTTGGTGGTAGAAAATTTTGATGGTAAAGATCAATTTATTGCATGGAGAAAAGCAAATATCAATCAGATAACTCATTTTACCAATGGTTCTACCTTTGTAACCGATACGACATCGGTTAGCCGTATATTTAACAGCCGGCTATCTTATAGAAAAGGTGCTATGATTTTGCATATGCTACGCTATAAGTTGGGAGATGATGCTTTTTTCAATGGCCTAAAAAATTATCTTAAAGATGATCAATTAAGTTATGGTTATGCTAAAACCAATGATTTAATTGCACATCTAGAAGCGACAAGTAAAGCAGATCTTAATGAATTTTTTAAGGATTGGTATTATGGCGAGGGCTTTCCTAGCTATAAGGTAACTTGGTATCAAAACAAAGACAATCAAGTAATAACATTTACTATTCATCAGGAACAATCGCACAATTCTGTAGGTTTTTTTGAAATGCCCTTGCCCATAGAACTTAAAGGTGCTCATGGTGAAACTGAAATTGTACGATTAGAGATTTCAGAAAATGGCCAGTCTTTTAGTGTCAAAATTCCTTTTGAAGTTTCATCGATTGTTATAGACCCTGAAGCTCATCTAATTAGTCGTAATAACAGTTCAACGTTAGGTCTTGATACCGATAAAATTGACAGTAGAATAACTTTTTACCCTAACCCAGTAAAAAACACCATCCATATCCAAAATAAAAGTCATATTAAAATCAATTCTATTACCATTTATGATGTTTTAGGAAAAGTAGTTTATAATCAAACCAATCCGCCTAACATAATATCATTAAGTCATTTACACTTTGGCGTACATCTTGTTAAAATAAATACCAATAAAGGTACAGTACGTAAAACACTTCTTAAAGAATAATTTAACAACTTTTTGCTCTGCCTAATTTTATAATATAGACCATAAACCTTACATTTGTGCGATTTTAAAATTAGACTTTAATTAATGGATACCTATATAAAAATAGCTCAATTCTTGTTGAGCTTATCATTACTAATTATACTTCACGAGTTGGGACATTTTATTCCAGCCAAATTATTTAAAACAAAAGTTGAAAAATTCTACCTATTCTTTGATTATAAATTTTCATTGTTCAAGAAAAAAATTGGAGAAACTGTTTACGGCATAGGCTGGATTCCTTTGGGTGGCTATGTTAAGATAGCTGGAATGATTGATGAAAGTATGGATAAGGAACAAATGAGCAAACCACCTCAGCCCTGGGAGTTTCGTTCAAAACCGGCTTGGCAAAGGCTTATTATTATGCTTGGCGGAGTAACAGTTAATTTTATCTTAGGTATTTTTATCTATATCATGATGTTTAATGTGTGGGGAGAGGATTATGTGAGTACGAACGACGTTAAAAAAGGTTTCGCTGTAGCGGAAAGTTTTAAAGCTTATGGGTTTAGAGACGGTGATAAAATTTTAAAAGTAAATCAACAAGAACTTTTAAATGTTTTAGATGTTAATAAACAACTCTTTTTAAGAGATGTAAAAACCATTGAAGTTGAGCATCAAAACGGAGAGCAAGAAACTATTAACTTACCAGAAGATATTGGTTTAACCATGTGGCAATCTGGAGTGATGGAGCCCTTTA
Source organism: Bacteroidia bacterium (assembly GCA_030431085.1). Classification (GTDB taxonomy): domain Bacteria; phylum Bacteroidota; class Bacteroidia; order Flavobacteriales; family Flavobacteriaceae; genus Lutimonas. The sequence goes on along the minus strand of JAUIJW010000187.1, from coordinate 1,225 downwards.
CACCAAGAACATATGCCCAAATAGATAGTGTTCAACCAAATTCTCCAGCTGATAAGGCAGGCTTTTTAAAAGGAGATCGTATTAAGATGATCAACAATATCCCTTCGGAGTATTGGCATGAATTTATTACGGCCGTTAAAAACAATCCACAAGGCAAACCTATACAAATAGAAGTTTCTAGAGATGGTATTGCACACCAACTTAATGTTGTACCAAATGAAAATAATACAGTAGGTGTTTATTCTGGTGGTATTAGTGATGATATTATAGAAATCCATCACAAAGAATATTCTTTTGGAGAAAGTATTGGCAAAGGGTTTTCTAAGGCTTATTGGACTCTTAGAGATTACGTGGCTCAATTCAAATATGTTTTCACCAAAAAAGGAGCTAATAGCTTAGGTGGATTTATTACTATAGGCAATATCTTCCCGGCTACCTGGAACTGGCAAGCTTTCTGGAGTATTACCGCATTACTTTCTATCATGCTTGGTTTTATGAATTTATTACCCATTCCTGCTCTAGATGGTGGCCATGTTGTATTTACCTTATACGAAATGATTACTGGAAGAAAACCAAGTGATAAATTTTTGGAATATGCTCAAATTACTGGGTTTATAATTTTAATAGCCTTGTTGTTATTTGCTAATGGTAATGACATCTATAAGTGGATTACTGGTCAATTATAAATTAAAACTAACTTCAAACTTTAGTATTTATTAATTATAAATTATTGAAAATTATGAAGCATTTGTTTGTATTACTATTTCTTGGAATGTCTATGATATCTTGTCTCGATGATGATGCTCCAAACAATAACCCAAAAGACTACACTAAACAAAACGAAGAAGAAATTTTAAATTATTTAGACCAACACAACCTTGAAGCACAGCAGAGTGATTCTGGATTGTATTACATCGTTGAAGAAGAAGGTGAAGGTGAATATCCCAAAATTGATTCTACCATAAAGGTAAAATATAAAGGTTATTTTACCGATGGTTCTATTTTTGATGAGAATACAGAAGGTATAACTTTTAATTTATCTCAAGTAATTGCAGGATGGACAGAAGGCCTTACCTATTTAAAATCTGGCGGTAAAGGCAAATTATTGATACCGTCTCATCTGGCTTATGGTTCATATGGTAGACCTGGTATTCCGCGTGGTGCTGTTCTCATATCTGATGTTGAATTGATAGACATTATCGATTAAAATCTTAACCTCTTATAA